>JBDTNU010000498.1:0-3226 GCA_039933535.1 Caldimonas sp.
TGCAGCGTGCTCCACTGGCGCAGGATTTCGCAGTACGGCCGCGGGTCGACGATCTCGTCGGCGGCAACGCCGGCAAAGCAGTCGCTGGTGATGTTGCGAATGCAGTTGCCACTGGTCTGGATGCCGTGCATGTCGGCATCGGCGAGGATGTCCATCACGTCGGCCGAATCGACCAGCGCGATCCAGTTGTACTGGCAGTTCTGGCGCGTGGTCAGGTGGCCGAAGCCGCCACCGCGTCCCGCGTACGGTCCGCCCTCGCGGCCGTCGTACTCGCGGGCGATCCGCGCCAGGGCGCGCAATTGTTTCGAGCTCAGCTCGCCATACGGCACGGCGACGCGCAGCATCGGCGCGTGGCGCTGCACGTACCAGCCGTTCTGCAGGCGCAGGGGCCGGAACTCGTCTTCGCCCAGCTCTCCGGCGAGATGGCGCGCAAGCTGGTCGCGGAACTGCGCGGCGCGTTGGTGAACGAACTGACGGTCGAAATCTGTGTAGCGGTACATGCCTCAGGCCGGCAACTCGCGGTGCGGGTCGGCGGACAGCGAGAATGGTCCGCAGAGCGACGCGCGCGAGCTTGCCGCTTCGCGAAGAAACGCGTGACTGTAGGCGAGACCCTGCTCGCGCACGAAACACATATTTGTTGGGTCGATATCCGTATGCGGAATATGAAGGTCGGCGCGACCAGCCGATCCGAGCTCGAGGGTCGTCGCCGGGCGCTCACCGCGCTGGCCGGCTTCGGGTCGTGGACAGCTCTGGGCCTGGCAGGCTGCGCAAGCGCACCGCCACCCGCACCTATTCCTGCGCCCCCGACGCCGCCCCTTGTCGCCATTGCTCCTCCGTCCGCGCCGGCACCGACGGTCCTGCGCCGGCCTCGATTGGGTCTGGCGCTCGGTGGCGGCGCGGCGCGCGGCTTCGCCCATATCGGCGTGATTCAGGCGCTCGAAGAGAGCGGGCTCCCACCCGACCTCGTGGTCGGCACCTCGGCGGGCAGCCTGGTCGCCGCGCTCTATGCCTCGGGCAAGAACGGCGCCGAGCTGGCGGTGCTGGCCGACTCGATGGACGAGACCGCGTTCGCCGACTGGGCCTATCCGGGCCGTGGCCTGATCCGCGGCGAAGCGCTGGCGAAGTACGTTCGCGACAAGACCGGCCATCGGCCGATCGAGCAGATGAAGATTCCCCTCGGCATCGCCGCGACGGATCTCGACAGCGGCGCCGGCATCCTGTTCCAGCGCGGCGACACCGGCACCGCGGTGCGCGCGTCGAGCGCGGTACCCGCCGTGTTCCAGCCCGTGAGGATCGGCCAGCGGGAGTACGTCGATGGCGGCCTGTCCGCGCCCGTGCCCGTACACCACGCTCTCAGCATGGGCGCCGAATTCGTGATCGCTGTGGACATCTCGGCCGTGCCCGAAGGCAATGCCACCAGCGACCTGGCGCGCATGCTGATGCAGACCTTCGCGATCATGGGCCGCAGCATCAAGGGCTACGAGCTGCGCGACGCGGACCTCGTTCTGAGCCCCAAGCTCGCCGGCGTTTCCGGGGCCGACTTCTCGACCCGCAGGCAATCGATCCGCGCGGGTCGCGAGGTGACGCTGGCGCACCTGGCAGAGTTGCGCGAGCGGATCGTGGCCAAGAGTCACCTCTGACCACGAGCATGCCTGAGCCGGCAGACGGCGACGCCGCGCCAGTGCCGGTCAGCTTCGGCCAGGCCTTCTTCTACTGGCTCAGGCTCGGCTGCGTCAGCTTCGGCGGACCGGCGGGCCAGATCGCGCTGATGCACGAAGAACTCGTCGTCCGACGCCGCTGGATCTCGGAGCGGCGCTTTCTCCATGCTCTCAACTACTGCATGGTGCTGCCCGGGCCGGAAGCGCAGCAGCTCGCGACCTACATCGGCTGGTTGATGCACCGCACTTGGGGCGGCATCGTCGCCGGCGGCCTTTTCGTGCTGCCGTCGCTGCTCCTGCTCGTCACGCTCTCGTGGCTCTACATGGCCTTCGGCACGATGCCGCTCGTCGCCGGACTGTTCTACGGCATCAAGCCGGCCGTCACCGCGATCGTCGTGTCGGCGGCATGGCGCATCGGCTCGCGCACCCTGAAGAACCCCTGGCTCTGGGCCATCGCCGGCGCTGCGTTCTCGGCGATCTTTGCGTTCAAGGTTCCGTTCCCGCTCATCGTTCTCGCCGCCGGAATATGCGGCTTCATCGGCAGCCGTCTGGCGCCGGGCGTGTTCGCGCTCGGCGGCACCCATGACCGGTTCGAAAAGTCGACGCGCAGGGCACTCATCGACGACGATTCGCCGATCGCCGCGCACGCCCGCTTCACGTGGCGTCGTTTCGCCGCGGTCCTGGCATCGGGCGTCGGTCTCTGGCTTCTCGGCATGGGCACGCTCGCTTTCGCGTTCGGTGTCGACGCCGCATTCACCGAAATGGCGTGGTTCTTCACGAAGGCGGCCTTGCTCACCTTCGGCGGCGCCTATGCGGTCCTGCCGTATGTCTACCAGGGGGCCGTAGATCAGTTCCACTGGCTCAGCGGACCGCAGATGATCGACGGCCTGGCGCTCGGCGAAACGACCCCCGGGCCACTGATCATGGTCGTTTCGTTCGTTGGCTTCGTCGGCGGCTGGGGCCGCGCCGTGTTCGGACCTCATGCGCTGTTCGCGTCTGGCGCGGTTGCTGCGGTGGTCGTGACCGCGTTCACTTTCCTCCCGTCGTTCGTCTTCATCCTGCTGGGCGGTCCGCTCGTCGAGTCGACGCACGACAACCTGAGGTTCACCGCGCCGCTCGGCGCAATCACCGCGGCGGTCGTGGGCGTGATCGTCAACCTCGCCGTCTTCTTTGCCTTGCACGTCCTCTGGCCGGCAGGGTTGTCCGGGCCATTCGATGTCTTGGCGGCCCTTGTCGGCGTGGCCGCTGGAATCGGCTTGATCCGCTACAAGGCAGGCGTCGTCCCGGTGGTGTTCGCCGCGGGGCTCGTCGGCATCGCGGTGACGTTGGCGCAGCCCGCGCTCCTTTGAGCCGCGCCCAATGCAAAAGGCCCGGACGAATCCGGGCCTTCCTCTTTCGCGTCGCGGCTGCGACGCGAAGACTGCTTCAGTCGGTAGCTCAGGCCTTCTTCGACTTGGTGGCGCGCACCGCGGTCGTCGACATGGCCTGGAAGTTCGCGTCGGCGACTTCGGCGGCTTGCTTGCTGGCCTTCTGCACGCTTTCGAACGCGTTGTTGGCAGCGGCGACAG
>JBDTNU010000499.1:0-3223 GCA_039933535.1 Caldimonas sp.
TGGCCGAAGGCTGCATCATGATGCGCAAGTGCCACCTCAACACCTGCCCGGTGGGCGTGGCCACGCAGGACCCGGTGCTGCGCGCCAAGTTCCAGGGACGGCCAGAGCACGTCGTCAACTTCTTCTTCTTCGTCGCCGAGGAAGCGCGCCAGATCATGGCGGAGCTCGGGATGCGGACCTTCGACGAGCTGGTCGGCCGCGTCGACCTGCTCGACACGAAGAAGGGGATCGCGCACTGGAAGGCGAAGGGTCTCGACTTCAGCCGTGTGCTGCATGCGCCGACCGCGCCGGCATCGGTGGCGCGCCGTCACGTCGAGGGGCAGGACCACGGCCTCGAGAGGGCGCTCGACGTGCGCCTGATCGAGAAGTGTCGCGCCGCGATCGACCGCGGCGAGAAGGTCCAGTTGCTCGAGGAGGCGCACAACCTCAACCGCACCGTCGGAGCGATGCTCTCGGGCGAGCTGATCCGCAGCCGTCCCGAGGGCCTGCCCGACAACACCATCTTCATCCAGATGGAAGGAACCGGCGGCCAAAGCTTCGGCGCTTTTCTCGCGAAGGGCATCACCATCTATCTCATCGGCGACGCCAACGACTACACCGGCAAGGGCCTTTCCGGCGGGCGCCTCGCGATCCGGCCGAGCATCGACTTCCGCGGCGAGGCGACCGAGAACATCATCGTCGGCAACACCGTGCTCTACGGCGCGACCAGCGGCGAGGCGTTCTTTCGCGGCGTCGCCGGCGAGCGCTTCGCGGTCCGACTCTCGGGCGCGACCGCGGTCGTCGAAGGCACTGGCGATCACGGCTGCGAGTACATGACCGGCGGCACCGTCGTCGTGCTCGGCAAGACCGGGCGAAACTTTGCTGCCGGCATGAGCGGCGGCATCGCCTACGTGTACGACGAGGACGGCCAGTTCGCGTCGCGCTGCAACACGACGATGGTGTCGCTGGCGCCGGTCGTTCCTGCTGCCGAGCAGGAAAAGTCGGTCCAGCGCGCCATCTGGCACTGCGAGCAGACCGACGAGGCCTTGCTCAAGACGCTGGTCGCCGATCATCACAAATGGACAGGCAGCCTGCGCGCGCGCGAGATCCTCGACCACTGGACCGAGGCGCGCGGCAAGTTCGTCAAGGTGTTCCCGAACGAGTACAAGCGGGCGCTCGCCGAGATCAGCCTGAAGGCGATGACGGCGCTCGGCGAGATCCGCGCCGGCACGGCCGCCGAAGACGCGATCGCCAAGGCCAAGGGCGCCGTCAAGACGATCAAGATCAGCACGCCGAAGTAGGCACGGGACGATGAGCAAGCGAGGAGTGCCGCAATGGGCAATGTGACCGGCTTCATGAACTTCGAGCGCGTGGAAGAAGGCCACGAGCCGGTGAAGAAGCGCGTCAAGAACTTCCGCGAGTTCGTGCACACGCTGAAGGAAGACGAGGCCAAGGTCCAGAGCGCGCGCTGCATGGATTGCGGCACGCCGTTCTGCAACAGCGGCTGCCCTGTCAACAACATCATTCCCGACTTCAACGACCTCGTCTATCGCGCCGACTGGAAGACCGCGTTCGCGGTGCTCGACTCGACCAACAACTTCCCCGAATTCACCGGCCGCATCTGCCCGGCGCCATGCGAGGAAGCGTGCACGCTCAACATCAACGACGAACCGGTAGGCATCAAGTCGATAGAGCACGCGATCATCGATCGCGCTTGGGCCGAAGGATGGGTCGTGCCGCGCGTGGCGGTGGTCAGGACCGGAAAGAAGGTCGCCGTCGTCGGTTCCGGGCCGGCCGGCCTCGCTGCAGCGCAACAGCTTGCGCGAGCTGGGCACGACGTCACCGTGTTCGAGAAGAACGATGCGATCGGCGGCCTGCTGCGTTACGGCATTCCCGATTTCAAGATGGAAAAGACGCACATCGACCGGCGCGTCGCCCAGATGCAGGCCGAAGGCGTCGTCTTCCGCACCGGCGTTCGGATCGGTGATCTCGAAGGCGACGAGCGCGTGACCGACTGGTCGAGCGAATGCGTCAGCGCCGATGAACTGAGGACAAGTTTCGACGCGGTGGTGCTCGCGGGCGGGGCCGAGCGATCGCGCGATCTGCCGGTGCCCGGGCGCGACCTCGAGGGCGTTCATTTCGCGATGGAGTTCCTGCCGCAGCAGAACAAGATCAACGCCGGTGCGGAGATCGTCGGCCAGATCCGTGCCGACCGCAAGGACGTGATCGTCATCGGCGGCGGCGACACGGGCAGCGACTGCGTCGGCACCAGCAACCGCCACGGCGCCAAGAGCGTCACCCAGTTCGAGTTGATGCCGATGCCGCCCGATCACGAGGACAAGCCGCTCGTCTGGCCCTACTGGCCGACCAAGCTGCGCACATCGTCGAGCCATGAAGAAGGCTGCGATCGCGAATTCGCGATCGCCACCAAGGAGTTCATCGGCGAAGGCGGCAAGGTCAAGGCCCTGAAGTCGGTTCGCGTCGACTGGCAGGGGGGCAAGATGGTCGAAGTGCCCGGCACCGAGCAGACGATTCCGGCCGGACTGGTGCTGCTGGCGATGGGCTTCGTGAGTCCGGTCGCGGGCACGCTCGAGGCCTTTGGCGTCGAGCGCGATGCGCGCGGCAACGCAAAGGCAAGTGTGGACATCGACGGCGGCTACGCGACCAGCGCCGACAAGGTGTTTGCCGCCGGCGACATGCGGCGCGGCCAATCGCTCGTCGTATGGGCGATCCGCGAAGGCCGGCAGGCGGCGCACGCGGTCGACCGGTTCCTGATGGGTTCGAGCGAGTTGCCGCGCTGAGCATGAGCGAGGCATCGCCTGCGGCGCCCCAAGCCGAACGTTTGCATCCCGACGCACTGATCGAGGTCGACCACGTCGTCTTCGGCTACGACGGCGGGCGAACCATCCTCAACGACGTCAGCCTCTCGTTCGGCCGCGGCAAGGTCACGGCCATCCTCGGCGGCTCGGGCTGCGGCAAGACGACCTTGCTGCGCCTGATCGGCGGCGTCTACCCGGTGAACCAGGGCGAGATCCGCTTCGGCGGGCAGGTAATCGATGCGCGAAACACCGACCAGCTCTTCGTCCTGCGACGGCGTCTTGGCATGCTGTTCCAGTTCGGCGCGCTGTTCACCGACTTGTCGGTGTTCGAGAACGTCGCCTTTCCCCTGCGTGAACACACCGACCTGGACGAGGCGATGATCCGCGACATCGTGCTGATGAAGCTCAACGCGGTCGGCCTGCGC
>JBDTNU010000500.1:0-3211 GCA_039933535.1 Caldimonas sp.
TGGATCCGCTCGCCCAAGGGCGTGCTCGACGACGGCCGCAAGGTGACCGCCGAGCTGGTGAAGCAGCTGGTTCCGCAAGAGCTGGCGAAGATCAAGGCCGGCGGCTTCACCGGCAAGTTCGACCGAGGCGCCGACATCTTCACCCAGATGAGCACCCAGGAAGCATTCGAGGAGTTCCTGACGCTGCCGCTGTACGAAGAGATCTGACCGTCGGCAGGCGGACAATCGGCGGCGCAAAGCCGCCTGACTCGCCACTCGTGCCCGCTTCCGATTCGATCCATTCCCGCGCCGCCCTCGAGGCGCGCTTCGGTCCCTCTTATCGCTGGCGGGTGCTGGCCTCGGTGATGATCGGCACGGTCGCGGCGATCATGGCCTCGACCATCGTCAACGTCGCGGTGCCTGACATGTCGCGCACTTTCGCGCTCGGCCAGGAACGCGCGCAGTGGCTGGCGGCCGGCTTCATGGGCGCGATGACGCTGTCGATGCTCGCCACGCCCTGGCTGCTCGACCGCTATGGCTACCGCCATACCTACATGGGCGCGGTCGGCCTGCTCATGGCCGGCGGCATCGCCGGCGGCTGCAGCCCGTGGTTCGACCTGGTGCTGGCGATGCGCGTCGCCGAAGGCCTGGCAGCCGGCGTGCTGCAGCCGATCCCGGCGATCATCATCCTGCACGCCTTCGCGGCCGGCGAGCGCGGCAAGGCGATGGGCCTGTTCGGCTTCGGCGTCGTGCTCGCGCCGGCGATCGGCCCGAGCGTCGGCGGCGTTCTCGTCGAATGGTGGGGCTGGCGCTCGATCTTCTTCGTCGTCACGCCGTTCTGCCTGATCGCGATGGCGATGGCCAATCGCTACCTCCCGATCGGCGCGCCGGGCGGCGGGCCGGTGCATCGCGACGGCGGGCGGCTCGACGTCGTCGGCCTCGGCCTGATCGCGGTCGCCGTGCTGGCGTTGCTCAATGGCATGGTCCACCTCACGGCCGAGACCCTGTCGTTCGGCCTCACGCTGATCGCCTGCAGCCTGATCGCGACGGTCGGCTTCGTCGTGCATCAGCGGCGCGGCGCCAAGCCGCTGATGGCGCTCGGCCTGTTCGCCCACCGCTCGTTCGCGATGGGCGGCCTGGTCGCCTTCATCTACGGCATGGCACTGTTCGGCTCGACCTACCTGGTGCCGGTGTTCATGCAGGAGGCACTGCACCTGCCGCCCTCGCAGGCCGGCGCGGTGCTGCTGCCGGCCGGCATCGTGCTCGCGCTGACCATCCCGCTGGCCGGTCGCATGGCCGACCGCGTCGCCGTCAGTCGCCTCGTTTCGGTCGGGTTGCTGCTGCTGTCGGCGTCCTTCTTCCTGATGCTCGGCGTCGGCGCCGGAACGGCGCTCGGCCTGATCACGCTCTGGGCCGTGGTCGGCCGGATCGGCCTCGGCTTCGTCCTGCCCTCGCTCAACCTCGGCTCGATGCACGGATTGCCGAACACCATGATTTCGCAGGGCTCGAGCACCATCAACTTCCTTCGCCAGCTCGGCGGCGCGCTCGGCATCGGCCTGGTCGGCAACGTGCTCGAGTGGCGCCTGCGCACGCACCCGACACAGTCGATCACTGCCTACCACGAGACCTTTGCGCTGGTCGGCGCGATCACGGCGTGCGCCGTGTTCGCAGCCGTTCTCATGGGCCCGGCCCGTGCGCGGGCCGGCGAGAGCCAGCCCGCGAAATGAACCTCGGCATCGAGCTTCTTCCAGCGCGCTGCGAGGTGCTGGTCGTCGGCGCCGGACCGGCTGGCAGCGCCGCGGCACAACTGCTCGCCCGTGCCGGCCGCGACGTGGTGCTGATCGACCAGCACCCGTTTCCGCGCGACAAGGTCTGCGGCGACGGCCTCATTCCGGATGCCCTCCATGCGCTCGACCGGCTCGGCGTGCTCGCGCAGGTGATGGGCGAGGCGCGCGCGTCGACGGCGCTCGCCTGCGTCGCGCCGCGAGGCGGCCGCGTCGAGGTGCCCGGGACGCTGGCGGTGCTGCCGAGAAAGCGCCTCGACGAGATCGTCTGCAATGCGGCCGCGGCGGCTGGCGCGCGCATGTTCGCGCCGCTGCAGTTCGTCGCTCCGCTGCGCGACGCCACCAGCCGCGTCGTCGGCGCAACGCTCAGGCACGGCGACGCGACACGCGAGATCGGTGCGACCTGGGTCGTGCTCGCGACCGGCGCGCAACCGCAGGCGACGATCGCTGCGGGCCTGTGCGAGCGGCGCACGCCGAGCGGCGTCGCGATGCGCGGCTACGTGAAGAACGCGGCGATGACGGCGCGCATCACCCGCCTCGAAGTGGTCTGGCACAAGCGTCTCGCGCCCGGCTACGGCTGGATCTTTCCCTGCGGCGGCGACCTGTTCAACATCGGCGTCGGCGTGGCGCAAAGTGAGCGCGGAAGCCGGCCCTTGAACCTGCACGCGGCCTTCGCGGCGTTCAAGCTGTTGCACGCGCCTGCGCGCGAGCTCGTCGAAGGCGGCCAGTGGCAGGCCGAGGCGGGCGAGGAAATGAAGGGCGCACCGCTGCGCTGCTCGCTCGAGGGCGCGGGCTTCGAAGCACCCGGCCTGCTCGTCGTCGGCGAAGCGGCAGGCAGCACTTACGCGCTCACCGGCGAGGGCATCGGCAAGGCGATGGAAACCGCGATGCAAGCGGCCGAGGCGATCCTCGCCAGCGGCGACGATGCCGTGGTGCGCAGCGACTATGCGGCGCGCGTCCGCTCGCTGAAACCCCGCTTCGACCTGTACGAGCAGGCGCATCGGGCCCTGACGGCCCACCCCTGGACGCTCGACCTGCTGGTGTGGAGCGCGAAGCGCAGCCCACGCAGGGTCCGGCGACTGACCGGCGTGCTCGAAGAGACCTACCTGCCCGTCGATGCGGTCACGACGCGCGGCGTGCTGCGGCGCCTGTTCGACTGGCGTTGAGCGCGCGATACTGGCCAGAGGGGAATCGATCCGCCATGTGCCAGCTTCTCGGCATGAATGCCAACACGCCGACCGACGTGATGTTCAGCTTCACGGGGTTCGCCACACGCGCCCAGGAGCACAAGGACGGCTTCGGCATCGCCTTCTTCGAAGGTGCGGGCGTGCGCCTGCTGGTCGATGCGCAGAGCGCCCGCGAGTCGCCGATCGCGGCGATGGTCTGCCGCTATCCGATCAAGAGCGAGAACATCGTCGCCCACATCAGAAAGGCCACGCAGGGCCGGG
>JBDTNU010000501.1:0-3196 GCA_039933535.1 Caldimonas sp.
CCGGCGTGATGGTCGAAAGCGGCCGCTTCCCGTGGGACAACGGCAAGTTCCCGGGCATGACCGAACCGTCGAAGGGCTATCACGGCGTCAAGTTCTTCGAGACCTTCGGCGACTTCGGCTTCACGATGCGCGCGCGCATGGAGACGCTGCGCGTCTACGGCGCCGCGCTGTCGCCGACGAGCGCCTGGCAGATCCTGCAAGGCGTCGAGACCTTGCCGCTGCGCATGGAGCGGCACTGCGCGAATGCGCTCGCGGTTGCGCAGTTCCTGAGCGGGCACAAGCGGGTGAGCTGGGTCAACTATCCGGGGCTCGCCGATCATCCGCAGCACGCGTTGGTGGCGACGCAGATGCGGGCCACCGACGGCCGGCCCGGCGCGTCGGGTCTGCTCGCGTTCGGCGTCGAGGGCGGGCTGCCGGCGGGCGTGCGCTTCATCGAGTCGGCGCGATTCATGAGCCATCTCGCCAACATCGGCGACACGCGCACGCTGATCATCCACCCGGCTTCGACGACCCACCGTCAGCTCGACGCTGCCCAGCAGCTCGCCGCAGGCGTCCGGCCCGACATGGTGCGCATTTCGGTCGGCCTCGAGCACATCGACGACATCCTCTGGGACATCGATCAGGCGCTCGAGACGACTGCGGGTTGATCCTGATCAGATCGTCGCCGTGACTGCGCCCCAAGCTGGCGCCTAATAGAGTCGCATCCCTGCACGGGACCAAGAATCCATGAACATCTACGAGCAAGACCTCGGCAAGACCGCCGCCAACTTCGTCGCCCTGTCGCCGGTGAGCTTCGTCGAGCGCAGCGCCGAGGTGTTCGGCGACTTGGAGGCAGTCGTCCACGGCCGTCGCCGCTACACCTGGCGGCAGACGCGCGACCGTGCCGCAAGGCTCGCTGCGGCACTGGCCGCGCTGGGCGTCGGCCGCGGCACGACGGTGAGCGTGATGCTCCACAACACGCCCGAGATGGTCGAGGCGCACTACGCCGTGCCGGCCCTCAACGCCGTGCTCAACACCTTGAACACGCGTCTCGACTCGACCTTGATCGCCTGGCAGATGAACCACTGCGAAACGGCCGTGCTGCTGACCGATCGCGAGCTCGCGCCGACCATGAGCGTGGCCTTGCGCCTGCTGCGTGACCAGCACGGCCGCACGCCGATCGTCGTCGACGTCTGCGACAGCGAATATGCAGGCCCGGGCGAACGCGTCGGTGTCCTCGAGTACGAGGCGCTGCTTGCCGAGCACGAGCCGGTCGCCCGTCTCGCCGGGCCGCGCGACGAGTGGGATGCGATCGCCGTCTCGTACACCTCGGGGACCACGGGCGACCCGAAAGGGGTGGTCACGCATCACCGCGGCGCCTACCTCAACGCGGTGTGCAACGCGGCGACCTGGACGATGCCGCACTTTCCGCGCTACCTGTGGACCTTGCCGATGTTCCATTGCAACGGCTGGTGCTTTCCGTGGACGGTGGCGATGCTCGGCGGCACGCACGTCTGCCTCCGCAAGGTCGAGGCCGAAGCGATCTTCGAGGCGATCCGCAGCGAGCGCGTCGACCACTACTGCGCGGCACCGATCGTCCACAACCTGTTGATCGCCGCGCCGGACTCGATGCGCGTCGGAATTGCCCAGAAGGTGAGGGCGATGGTCGCGGGCGCGGCGCCGCCGGCGACGATGATCGAAGGCATGGCGCGCATCGGCTTCGACATCACCCACGTCTACGGCCTCACCGAAGTCTACGGGCCGGCGTCGGTGGCGGTCAGGCGTGTGTCGTGGAGCGAAGAGCCCCTGTCCGAGCAGACCCGACTCAACGGTCGCCAGGGCGTGCGTTACGCGCTCGAAGAAGGCATGACCGTGATGGACGCGAAGACGATGCGCGAGGTGCCGGCCGACGGCGACACCATGGGCGAGATCATGTTCCGCGGCAACATCGTCATGAACGGCTACCTGAAGAACGCGAAGGCGACTGACGAGGCGTTCGCGGGCGGCTGGTTCCACACCGGCGACCTCGCCGTGCTCGAGCCCGACCGCTACGTCAAGATCAAGGACCGGAGCAAGGACATCATCATCTCGGGCGGCGAGAACATCAGCTCGCTGGAGGTCGAAGATGCGCTCTACCGCCATTCGGCCGTGCTGGCGTGCGCCGTGGTGGCGCGGCCCGATCCGAAGTGGGGCGAAGCGCCGGTCGCCTTCATCGAGCTGCGGCCGGGCGCCCAGGCCGGCGCGGCCGAGCTCGTCGCCCACTGCAAGGCCTTGCTCGCCGGCTACAAGGTGCCGCGCGACATCCGCTTCGAGGCGATCCCGAAAACCTCGACCGGCAAGATCCAGAAGTTCCAGCTGCGTGAGCGGGCCAAGTCCGCTGCGGCGATCGAGTAGGAGCAAGAGATGACGACAGCGACGACCCCAGAAGCGACTTCCCCTGTCCGCCGCGAGCGCGACGAACGCGGCGTGCTCAGGCTCACGCTCGCTCGCCCGCAATCGTTCAATGCGCTGAGCACGGGGATGCTGACGGCGTTGCAGCGCGAGCTCGACGCTGCCGCTGTCGACGACACCGTCCGCGTCGTCGTCATCGCGGCCGAAGGCAAGGCGTTCTCCGCCGGCCATGACCTGAAGGAAATGCGCGCCGAGCCTTCGCAGGCCTACTACGAAGCGCTGTTCGCGCAGTGCGCGCAGACGATGCTGACGATCCAGCGCCTGCCGGTGCCGGTGATCGCGCGGGTGCAGGGCATCGCCACGGCGGCCGGCTGCCAGCTGGTCGCGGCCTGCGACCTGGCGGTGGCGGCGAGCACGGCGCGATTCGCGGTGAGTGGCGTCAACCTCGGCCTGTTCTGCTCGTCGCCGAGCGTCGCGCTGTCGCGAAACCTGCAGCGCAAGGCCGCCTTCGAGATGCTGGTGACAGGCGACTTCATATCGGCCGAGGAAGCGAAGGCGCGCGGGCTCGTCAATCGCGTCGCGGCACCCGAGGCGCTGGACGCCGAAGTCGAGATGCTCGTCGCTGCCATCGTCGCCAAGCCGCGCGTCGCGATCGCGATGGGCAAGCAGCTCTTCTACCGGCAGCTCGAAGTCGGCGTCGAAGCGGCCTATCACGACGCGGGCCGGACGATGGCCTGCAACATGATGGACGAGGCCGCGCTCGAAGGCGTCCAGGCCTTCATCGACAAGCGCAAGCCGGCCTGGGCCGGCTGAGCCCGGGCACCTC
>JBDTNU010000502.1:0-3196 GCA_039933535.1 Caldimonas sp.
TGGCGCGCACCCGGTCGACGTTGGCATAGAGCTGCGGCACGTTGATGTCGTAGGTCGAGTACGGCGTGCCGATGCTCGACTTCGGATTGCCGTAGACCTGGCCGAGCGTTCCCCACACCGCGCCGAACAGCGCCTGCTCGCCGAGCCCGTCCTTGTCCTGCACCTGGATCTTGAAGCCGCCGGCGTTGCCGAGGCCGTCGACCGCTGGCGGCGGCACGACGAACATGCGCGCGCCCTCTATCTGCTGGATGGCACCGTTGACGCGGCCGAGGATCGCGAACTTGGAAAGATCGGGCGAGGTACGCTGCTCGAAGGGCTTGAGGCCGAAGAAGACGATGCCTTCGTTCGGCGCTGCCGAGAAGCCGGCGATCGAGAGGCCCGGGAAAGCGATCGCATCCATGATGCCGGGCGTCTGCAGCGCGATGTCGCTCATGCGTCGGATCACCGCCTCGGTGCGGTCTAGCGTGGCGCCCGCCGGCAGCTGGGCAATGCCGATCAGGTACTGCTTGTCGGGCGCCGGAACGAAGCCCGCGGGCAGCCGCGTGAAGAGGAACGCGGTGAGCGCCAGCAACACCGCATAGACGACCATGGCGATGGACTTGCGCTTGAGGATGCGCGTCACGCCGTGCCCGTAGTTCTCGCTGCGTCGGCCGAACCAGCCGTTGAACCAGCGGAAGAACGGACCGAAGACCTTGTCCATGCCGCGCGTCAACCAATCCTTGGGCGCGTCGTGCGGACGCAGCAGCAAGGCGCTCAGCGCCGGCGACAGCGTGAGCGAGTTGAACGCCGAGATCACCGTGCTGATGGCGATCGTCACCGCGAACTGCCGGTAGAACTGGCCGGTGAGGCCGGGCACGAAGGAGAGCGGCACGAACACCGCGCAGAGCACGAGCGCGATGGCGATGATCGGCCCCGACACTTCCTGCATTGCCTTGACGGTCGCGTCGTGCGACGACAGGCCGGCCTCGATGTTGCGCTCGGCGTTCTCGACGACGACGATCGCGTCGTCGACGACGATGCCGATCGCCAGCACGAGGCCGAACAGCGTCAGCGTGTTGATCGAATAGCCGAGCAGGAGCAGGAACGCGAAAGTGCCGACGATCGAGACCGGAACGGCGATGAGCGGGATGATCGAGGCGCGCCAGGTCTGCAGGAAGAGGATGACGACGAGCACGACCAGCGCGACGGCGATGAAGAGCGTCTCGATCACCTTGGAAATCGAGGTCTGCACGAATCGCGTCGGGTCGTAGACGATGCTGTAGCCCATGCCGGCCGGGAAGTCGGGCTTGAGCCTTTCCATCGTCTTGCGCACGTTGTTCGACAGCGCCAGCGCGTTCGAACCCGGCGACTGGAAGATGGCGATCGCCGCCGCTTCCTTGTTGTTGAGCAGGCTGCGCAGCGAATACGTGCCCGACGAGAGCTCGACGCGGCCGAGGTCCCGGATGCGGATCAACCCGCCGGTCGCAGGCTCGGTGCGGACGATGATGTCGGCGAACTGCTCCTCGTTGACGAGCCGCCCCTGCGTGTTGACCGCGAGCTGGAACTCGGTGCCTTTCGGCGAAGGCGGCGCGCCCACCGTGCCGGCTGCGACCTGCGCGTTCTGCTCGCGGATGGCAGCGATCACCTCGCCGGTGGTGATGCTTCGTGCGGCGAGCTTGGAAGGGTCGAGCCAGACGCGCATTGCATAGTCGCCGGCGCCGAACAGGAGCACGGAGCCCATGCCGGGAATGCGCAGCAGCTCGTCGCGCACGTTGAGCTGGCCGTAGTTGCGCAGGTAGAGCGCGTCGTGGCTGTTGTCGGGGCTGACAAGGTGCACCACCATGGTCAGGTTCGGGCTCGACTTTTCTGTCGTGACGCCGATCTGGCGCACGATGTCGGGCACGCGCGGCAGGGCGCGGTTGATGCGGTTCTGCACCGCCGTCTCGGCCACCTCGGGATTGGTGCCGATCTTGAACGTCACCGTGAGCGTGAGGCTGCCGTCGGCGCTCGCCTGCGACTCGAAATAGAGCAGGTTCTCGACGCCGTTGATCTGCTCCTCGAGCGGCGTGGCCACCGTCTCGGAGATGACGCGCGGGTTGGCGCCGGGGAACTGCGCGCGCACGACGATCTGCGGCGGCGCGACCTCCGGGTATTCGGAGATCGGCAGCTGGAAGATCGCGAGCACGCCGATCAGGAAGATGAAGATCGAGAGCACGCCGGCGAAGCGCGGCCGGTCGATGAAGAAGCGTGAGATGTCCATGCCGGGCTCCGCTCAGCTCGTTCCGGCGGCACCGGGCGGCCCGGGCGGAGGCGGCAGGATCGGCATGCCCTTGGCGTCGACCTTGAGCACCTGCGGCGCGACCGGCACGCCCGGTATCACGCGCTGCAAGCCGTCGACGACGACGTTCTCGCCGGCCTTCAGGTTGCCCTGGACGACACGCATGCCCTCGAACAAGGCGCCGGGCTTGACCTCGCGAAACTGCGCCTGGCCGTCGGCGCCCACGACGTAGACGAACTTCTTGGTCTGGTCGGTGCCGATCGCCCGCTCCGGCACGAGCACGGCGCTGTACGAGCTGGTTCCTTCCATGCGCAGCTTGGCCGCCAGCCCGGGCGTGAACTGGCCCTTGCTGTTGGCGAAGTTGGCGCGGATGCGGATCGCGCCGGTCTGCGGATTGAGGCGGTTGTCGATGAAGTCGACGCGACCTTCGTGCGGAAAGCCCTGCTCGTTGGCGAGCGCCATGCGCACCACCGGCGCCGGGTCGCCCGCCTTCGCGGACCTCAGCCGCAGATACGTCTGCTCGCTTCCGTCGAAGTAGGCGTAGACCTTGCTCACGCCGGCGATCGAGGTCAGCACCGACTGCTCGTTGACGAGGTTGCCGACCGTGATGTTGGCGCGCGAGGCGCGGCCGGCGATCGGCGCCTTGACCTGCGTGTAGTCGAGGTTGAGGCGGGCCACTCGCACGGCCGCCTCGGCGCCCTGGATGTCGGTCTGCGCGGTGCGCGAGCCGGAGGTCGACTGGTCGAACTCCTGGCGCGACACCGCCTGCGATTCGAGCAGCGTCTTCGCCCGGGCGAGCTCGCTTTGCGCGAGCTCGGCGCGCGACTTCGCGGCGGCGAGCTGCGACTGCGCGCGCGCAAGCTCGGCCTCGAACGGCCGTGGATCGATCGTGAACAGCAACTCGCCCTTCTTGACGAAGGCGCCGTCGACGAAATGCAC
>JBDTNU010000503.1:0-3186 GCA_039933535.1 Caldimonas sp.
AGGTGGGCGATGACCTCGGTGTCGGTCTGCGTCACGAACGCGTAGCCCTTCGCCTTCAGCTCGGCGCGCAGCTCGTCGTGGTTCTCGATGATGCCGTTGTGGACCACGCCGATCCGGCCCGAGGCGGCGATGCCCGAGGCTTCGCCCGAATCGTCGCCACCGCCCTCGCCTTGCCGGGACGAGGTGGTCGGGCCGTGCGAGAAATGCGGATGCGCGTTGTGGACCACGGGTGCGCCGTGCGTGGCCCAGCGCGTGTGGGCGATGCCGGTGCCGCCTTCGAGATGATCGGCCGCCACGTTGGTGGCAAGCTCGGCGACGCGCGCGGTGCTTCGGGCCCGGCGCAGCTCGCCGCCTTGATGCAGCGCCACACCGCACGAGTCGTAGCCCCGGTATTCGAGCCGGCGCAGGCCCTCTACCAGCACCGGGATGATGTTGCGGGAGCTGACTGCAGCGACGATTCCGCACATGGCTTCGGACCTCTTTGCGTTGAACGAGACGGAACTCTAGGCGTTGTGCTCGACAACATGCTTGCAGATTTCACGCTTTCCCAGTCGATTCTTGCGAAACAATCCACCGATGAATGAAACTTCCATATCTGGCGCGAAAGAGATTGAATCTGTCTCGCACGTATCGGTCGATGAGACCGACCTCAAGATCCTCGACGTTCTCCAGATCGACGCTTCACTGACCAACCACGAGCTCGCCGGGCGGGTTCACGTCTCCCCGGCCACCTGCCTTCGTCGGGTCAAGCGCCTGGTCGACGCCGGCATCGTCGAGCGCCGCGTCGCGATCCTCTCTCCGGAGCGGCTGGGGCATGGGCTCACGGCGATCGTCGAGATCACGCTCGATCGGCAGTCGGCCGAAGCGCTCGCGGCGTTCGAGGCGCGGGCGATCGCGGAAGACGGGGTCCGGCAGTGCCATCGCGTGTCGCCCGGGCCCGACTTCATCCTCACGATCCAGCTCGCCGACATGGCGGCGTACCACGCGCTGGTGCAACGCCTGTTCACGGCCGACGCGAACGTGCGCAACGTCAAGAGCTTCTTCAGCGTGCACCGCGCCAAGTTCGAAACCCGTATCGCACTGCCGGGCGCGGCCTGACTCTGGTCAGGCGCCGGCCTTGAAAGCAACCAGCTCGCGGCCCTCGGCGCGAAAGATCTGGTTGTTCTTCAGGATCGAGCGAATCTCGTACTTGACCTCGCGCTTCACCGCCGGCGCGAGCCAGATGATCCGCTCCTGTCGCGCCGTCACGTTGTTGGTTTCGTTGAACGAGAAGCCCTTGGAGACCAGCCGCAGCGTGTCGAACTTGCCCGCCGGGGTATCGACGGCCTCGGCTGCTTCGACGGTGAACTTCACGTCGTAGCGGATCTTCCACCCGTTCGGCCAGGTCGTGAGCTCGGTGCAGTCGAAGGTCATGCCCACCTTCAGCGGATAGGGGTAGGCGCAACCCGCGTCGTTGGTGGCGATGGTCTTGCCGCGCTGCTCGGCGCCGGCTTCACTGAATTCGAATTGTTCGCGGTGCACGCGCTTGACGGCGTCGCCGCGCCACCATGTGCGCGCTTTGCGCCGCGCATCGATCCAGTATTCGGCACCGTCGACCTTGACGACGGTTTCGATCAGGTTGCCGGACTCGTTCTTGGTCAACAGATCGGTTTCACGGTACGACCAGCTGTCCCCCGCCACGAACGAAGGGGCGGGCATCTCCTGGGCTCTTGCCGGTCCGAGCAAGGCGAGGCAGGCAACCAGCGTGGAGGCGATTCGGATGGTCATGGCTTGATCCTTTCGATTGGGTGAAGAATGGTCGACGCCTGCCGTTAGGCAAACGTTAGGTGTCGCGCCGCAATTCACTAGCGCTTCAGGATGACCAGGCCCTTCAGGTATTCCCCCTCCGGAAAGGTGATCGTCATCGGATGATCCGGCGCGGCGCCGAGGCGGGCGTAGATCAGTCCGTCGATGCCGGCGTCGAGCCCGGCGCCGGCAACGATCTTGTGGAACAGGTCGGCCGAGATGCCGCCCGAGCAGGAGAAAGTGAACAGCGCGCCGCCGGGGCGCAGCAGCATGAAGGCGAGTCGGTTGATGTCCTTGTAGGCACGCGCCGCGCGCTCGGCATGCGCGGCGGTCGGCGCCAGCTTGGGCGGATCGAGAACGATCGCGTCGAAGCTGCGCCTTGCTTCGAGCATCGCGCGCAGGGTCTGGTTGACGTCGGCGTCGAGCACTTCGTGGCGCGCGGCATCGAAGCTGTTCAGCGCGACGTTGGCGCCGGCCCGCGCGAGCGCCGGCGCCGACGAGTCGACGCCGATCACCTGCGTCGCGCCGCCCGCGAGCGCCGCCACGCTGAAGCCGCCGGTGTAGCAATAGCAGTTCAGCACGCGCGCGAAGGCGAAGTGGCGCACGGTCTCGGCGAACAGCTTGCGGTTGTCGCGCTGGTCGAGATAGAAGCCGGTCTTGTGGCCGCTGGCCACGTCGAGGCCGAGCCGCCACTCGTGCTCGCGGATCGTGACCTCGGTGGGCGCTTCGCCGACCGCGTTTCCTGGCCGAAGCCAGCCGCTCGCGGCGGCCAGGCCTTCGCGTTGACGCGACGAGGTGTCGCTGCGCTCGTAGAGTCGCGAGGCGCCGGTGGCCTTCATCAAGGCATCGGCAATCGTCGCCTTCCAGCGCTCGACGCCGGCCGACAGGAACTGCGCCGAGAGCGTCTCGCCGTAGCGATCGACGACGAGCCCGGGCAGCCCGTCGGACTCGCCGTGGACGAGGCGCACGCCGTCGCTCGCAATCGGCAAGCGTGCGCGAATGTCGACTGCCGCGGCGATGCGCCGGTCGAAGAACGCGGCGTCGATTCGCTCGGACTCGTCGAAGCTCCAGGCGCGCACGCGGATCATCGACTCGGGGCTGTACGCGGCCCACGCCAGGAACTTGCCGTCGCTGCCTTCGACCCGGACCGTCTCGCCGGAGTCGGCCTTGCCGCCGGCCACGCTGCCTTCGAACACCCAGGGGTGGCGGCGCTGCAGCGAGCGCTCCTTGCCGGGGCGCAAGCGGAGGGTCTTCATTTCACGTCGGGCCCGAAGTGCGCTTCTTCGCGCGCGGATGCGCCGCGTCGTAGACCTTCGAGAGGTGGCCGAAATCGAGCTTGGTGTAGATCTGCGTCGTCGTGATGTTGGCGTGGCCGAGCAGCTCCTGCACGGCGCGCAGGTC
>JBDTNU010000504.1:0-3185 GCA_039933535.1 Caldimonas sp.
ACTACCGGCTCGCCCACCAGCCCACCGTCGTCGTCTGCGTCGACGGCTGCGAGCCGGACTACATCGCCCAGGCGGTGGCCCATGGCCACACGCCGTGGATGAAGGAAGTGCTGGCCACCGGCACGGTGCTGGTTGCCGATTGCGTGATCCCGAGCTTCACCAACCCGAACAACCTCTCGATCGTGACCGGCGTGCCGCCCTCGGTGCACGGCATCTGCGGCAACTATCTGTTCGACGTCGCGAGCGGCAGCGAAGTGATGATGAACGATCCGAAGTGGCTGCGCGTGCCGACCATCCTGGCCAGCCTGTCGAACGCCGGCCAGTCGGTCGCCGTCATCACCGCCAAGGACAAGCTGCGCAAGCTGCTAGGCCATGGCATGAAGGGCATCTGTTTCTCGGCCGAGAAGGCCGACCAGGCGACCGAGGACGAGAACGGCATCGACGACGTCGTCGAGCGCGTCGGCATGCCGGTGCCTTCGGTCTACAGCTCGGAGCTTTCCGAGTTCGTGTTCGCTGCCGGCGTCGAGCTGATGTCGCATGAGCGGCGCCCGGACGTGATGTACCTGTCGACCACCGACTACGTGCAGCACAAGCACGCACCCGGCACCGAGGGCGCCGACGCCTTCTACCGGATGATGGATGGCTACCTCCGCAAGCTCGACGCGATGGGTTGCGTGATCGCGCTCACCGCCGATCACGGCATGAACGCGAAGACGCGCATGGACGGTGCGCCCGACGTGCTCTACCTGCAGGACGTGCTCGACGAGTGGCTCGGTGCCGGCCATGCCCGCGTGATCCTGCCGATCACCGATCCCTACGTCGTGCACCACGGCGCGCTCGGTTCGTTCGCGACCGTGTACCTGCCCGCCGGCAGCGACGTCGCGGCGCTCGCCGCCCGCGTCGCCGCGATCCGGGGCGTCGAGTCGGTTCGCTCACGCGTGGAAGCCGCGGCATTCTTCGAGCTGCCGGCCGACCGGATCGGCGACCTGGTCGTCGTCTCCGGGCGCTCGAAGGTGATCGGCACATCGGCGTCGCGGCATGACCTCTCGGGGCTCGACGCGCCCTTGCGTTCGCACGGCGGCGTCTCCGAGCAGCAGGTGCCGTTGATCGTCAATCGGCATCTGGTCGACGTCGACCCGGAACGGCGGTGGCGCAACTTCGACGCCTTCGATCTCGCCTTGAACCATGTCGCCTGACCTCACCGAGCTCCAGACCTTGGGCCTGTACACCTATTGATCCACCTCCTCAACCTCCTCGCTGCTATCGCCCTTCTGGTCTGGGGCACGCACATCGTCCGTACCGGCATGCTGCGCGTGTTCGGCGAAAACCTGCGCCGCGTGCTGGCGGCGAGCTTCGGCAACCGGTTTCGCTCGCTCGTCGCCGGGCTCGGCGTGACCGGCCTGGTCCAGTCGAGCACGGCCACCTGCCTGATCGTCGCTTCCTTCGTCGGCAAGAACCTGGTGACAACCAGCGCCGCGCTGGCGGTGATGCTGGGCGCCGACGTCGGCACCAGCCTGATGGCGGTCGTCTTCTCGCTCGATCTGTCGTGGCTCTCGCCGCTGCTCATCTTCGTCGGCGTCGTCGTCTTCATCTCTCGCCAGAACAGCGGTGCCGGCGCGGTCGGCCGCGTGCTGATCGGGCTCGGCCTGATCACACTGGCGCTGCAGCTGATCGTCGGCGCGACCCGGCCGCTGACGGAATCGCCGGCCGTACGGGCCCTGCTGGTCGCCCTGCCGAACGACGTGCTGCTCGACATCGTGGTCGGCGCCGTGCTGGCCGTGCTCTCGTACTCGAGCCTGGCCGTCGTGCTGCTCATCGCCACCCTCGCCGCCTCGGCCATCATCCCGGTGACCGTGGCGCTCGGCCTGGTCATCGGCGCCAACATCGGCAGCGGCGTGCTCGCCATGCTGGCCACCGTCAACGCCTCGCCGCAGGTGCGCCGCCTGCCGCTCGGCAATCTCGTCTTCAAGGTGCTCGGCGCGCTGCTCTTCATCCTCTTCCTGCCGCAGGTGCATGCAGTGCTCCAGCAGGTCGTGCCGACGGTGCACCAGCAGGTGGTCGGCTTTCACCTCGCGTTCAACCTCGTGCTCGCCGTCGTCTTCATCGGCTGCACCGGGCTGGTCGGTCGCACGGTCGACCGCTGGCTCGCCGATCCCGGTCCCGCCGCCGGCACGCAGCGGCCGCGGCACCTCGACCCGCTGGCCCTGACCATGCCTTCGCTCGCCATCTCGTGCGCGGCGCGCGAGGCCCTGCACCAGGCCGACGTTGTCGAGACCATGCTGCGCGGCATGCTGCCGGTGCTGCGCAAGAACGACCTGCGCCTCTCGGAAGAGCTGAGGAAACTCGACGACACGGTCGACGAGCTGTACTCGGCGATCAAGTTCTACCTGACCCAGATCTCGGGCGAGGCGCTATCGAAGGAGGAGAGCCGGCGCTGGACCGACATCGTCTCGTTCACGATCAACATGGAGCAGATCGGCGACATCATCGAACGCATCCTCCAGGACATCGAGGACAAGAAGATCAAGAAGAACCGCAGCTTCTCCGACGCCGGCATGCAGGAGATCGTCCACCTGCACGAGCGCCTGCTCGCCAACCTGCGCCTGGCGATGAGCGTGTTCCTCGACGGCCACGTGCGCGACGCCAAGCGGCTGCTCGAGGAGAAGGCGCACTTCCGCGACCTCGAGCACGAGTACGCCGCCAACCACATCGCCCGGCTGCGCGAGAACACGGCGCAGAGCATCGAGACCAGCTCGCTCCACATCGACCTCATCAGCGACCTGAAGCGCATCAACTCGCACATCTGCGGCATTGCCTATCCGATCCTCGAGTCGGCGGGCGCCCTCACCGCCACCCGGATCCGGCAGTCGCAGTTCGCGACGCTCGTCGCACCCGAGGACACGCGCACGTGAGTCGGCGCGCGTCGGCATGCTGAGCCTGGTCGACATCGGGCAGCTCTTCGCCCGCCACGGCGCCGAGCAGTACAGCGGCGAGCCGGTGACGCAGCTGGAACACGCGCTGCAGACCGCGCATCTGGCCGAGCAGAGCGATGCCGGCGACGAGCTCGTCACCGCCTGCCTGCTGCACGACCTCGGTCACCTGCTCTACGTGAACGACGCCGGGGTGGCGAAGGGCTCGACGCCGACGCTGCTCGGCATCGACGACACGCACCAGTACTTCGCGCT
>JBDTNU010000505.1:0-3173 GCA_039933535.1 Caldimonas sp.
GCGCCGATGCCGAGGTAGTCGCCGAACTCCCAGTAGTTGAGGTTGTGGCGCGAGCGATGACCGGGTCGCGCATAGGCTGAAACCTCGTAGCGCTCGAGACCCGCGGCCGCCGTCAGCAGGGTGATGCGGTCGAGCATGGCGAACGCCTGGTCGTCGTCGGGCACGCTCGGCGGGTGCTTCGCGAAGAAGGTGTTCGGCTCGATCGTCAGCTGGTAGACCGAGAGGTGCGGCGGTTCGAAGGCGAGCGCAGACGCCAGGTCGGCCTCGCAGTCGGCAAGCGTTTGGCCGGGCAAGGCGTACATCAGGTCGATGTTGAACGTCTCGAAAGCGTCGCGGGCTTCGGTGATCGCGGCGCGTGCCTGCGCAGCGTCGTGCACCCGGCCGAGCGTTGCGAGGCGCGCGTCGTCGAAGCTCTGCACACCGATCGAGAGACGCGTCACGCCGGCGGCGCGAAAGGCGTGAAAGCGTTCGCGCTCGAAGGTGCCGGGGTTGGCCTCGAGCGTGATCTCGCAACCAGGCTCGAGCGGGAGACGGGCCCGGATCGCCGCGAGCAGCCTTTCGATTTCGGCAGGCTCGAACAGGCTGGGCGTGCCGCCGCCAACGAAGATCGTGTGCACGCGCCGGCCCCAGACGAAGGGGAGCGCCGCTTCGAGATCGGCGATCAGCGCATCGACGTAGCGGCGCTGCGGCAAGTCGCCCAGCGCGCCGCGCACCGCGTGCGAGTTGAAGTCGCAGTACGGGCACTTCTTGAGGCACCACGGGATGTGCACGTAGAGCGAGAGCGGCGGCAGCGCGGCAAGGCTGAGCGATCCGGTTCGCATGAAGCCGGCAAGGCGCTCGGCGACGGACGCGCAAGGCACGACGCCCTTGTCCGTGCCGTCGACAAGGCCGTTCGCTTCGCTCCGGGTGGCGGCAGCGACAGCAGTGACCGGGATCCGCTTCATCTCAGCCTAGGCGCCAGATGTCGCGCATCAGCGCCAGCATCTGCCGCGCGGCCAGGGCGCGATGACTCGCGGCATTCTTGGTCGCGGCGTCGAGCTCGGCCACGGTCTTTCCAAGCGCGGGGATGTAGACGAGCGGGTCGTAGCCGAAGCCGGCATCGCCACGCGGCGCTTCGGCGATCTCGGCTGCCCATCGGCCGGTGGCGATGAGCGGCTCGGGATCGTCGGCGCTGCGCAGTGCGACCAGGGTCGAGACGAAGCGCGCGCTTCGATCCTGGCGGCCGCGCAGGCGCTCGAGCAAGAGCGAGTTGTTGGCGGCGTCCTGGATGCGGCGATGTTCTTCGCGGCCCGCGCCGGCTTGCTCGACCGGCGCGAAATGGGCCGAGACGACGCCGGGCGCGCCGCCCAGCGCATCGACCACGAGACCCGAATCGTCGGCGATCGCGGCGCCGTCGACTGCGCGTGCCGCGTGGCGCGCCTTGGCGAGCGCGTTCTCGACGAAGCTCACGTGCGGTTCTTCGGCCTCGCCGATGCCTAGCGTGCCCTGGGCGACGAGAACGAGACCGAGCGGCGCGAACAGCGCCTGCAGCTCGGCCAGCTTGCCGGGGTTGTTCGACGCGAGGACCAGCCTCACGATGCTCTGCCGCCGGCGCTCAGGCCGAAGCGATGCCCAGCGCCTGGCGCTGCGCCACCACCAGCTCGCCGATGCCCTTGGCCGCCAGCGCCAGCAAGGCATCCATCTCGCTGCGCGAAAAGGTCGCGCCTTCGGCCGTGCCCTGCAGCTCGACGAAGCCGCCCGCGGCCGTCATGACGACGTTCATGTCGGTATCGCAGGCCGAGTCTTCGACGTACTCGAGGTCGAGCAGCGGCGTCTTGGCGACGATGCCGACCGAGATCGCGGCGACCGCGTCCTTGATCGGCGAACGGGCAATGCGGCCCTGGGCGATCAGCCACGTCACCGCATCGTGCGCCGCGACGTAGGCGCCGGTGATGGCCGCGGTGCGGGTGCCGCCGTCGGCTTGCAGCACGTCGCAATCGAGCGAGATCGTTCGCTCGCCGAGCAGGGACAGGTCGAACACGCAACGCAGCGAGCGGCCGATCAGGCGCTGGATCTCCTGCGTACGGCCGCTCTGCTTGCCGCGCGCCGCCTCGCGATCGCCGCGCGTGTGCGTGGCTCGTGGCAGCATGCCGTACTCGGCCGTCAGCCAGCCCTCGCCGCTGCCACGCTTGTGCGGCGGCACTTTCTCCTCGACCGAGGCGGAGCACAGCACCTTGGTGTCGCCGAACGCGACGAGCACCGAGCCTTCCGCGTGGCGCGTGTAGCCGCGAGTCAGGGTGACGGGACGGAGCTGGTCGGCGAGGCGACCCGAGGAGCGTTGAAAAGTCATGCGGCGATTGTCGCCGCGAGGCCGGTCAGCTCTTCTTGAGCTTCGCCGAGCGCTTTATCGCCTCGTTGATCTCTTTGATGGAGCGCTCGATTTCCGCGTCGTCGAGCTCGTCGGACGAGACGTCGCTGCCCAGGACGCTGGCCTGGATCGTCGAGGCGAAAACGCCCTCGCCGACGGCCGTGGTCTGGATACCCTGGCCACTGTCGCCGCCTTCGACCCCCTCCCACTCGACGGCGATCACGGAGACGTTGTCGCACTTGGCGCCGCCGTTGCGCAGCGCCTGCTCGACCAGTTCGGGCACGGAATCGGACAACGGCAAATTGGCGAGCTGGTCGGTGATTTCGCTGTCGCTCACCGTTCCCCACAGGCCATCGGAGCAGATCAGGATGCGGTCGCCGGCCTGCATCAGCAAGGGCCCGACCGTGTCGACCACCGGCTTGCCGGGACTGCCGAGGCAGGTGAACAGCACGTTGCGGTTGAATCGGTCGCCCATCGGCACGACCTGGCTCATGGTCTGCTGCAGCTCCGAATAGGAGTGATCACGGGTCCGCGCAATCAGCTTGTCCCCGCGCACCAGGTACAGGCGCGAATCGCCGCAGTGCGCCCAGTACGCCGCGTTGCCTTGCAGCAGGCAGGCGACAACGGTCGTGCGTGGTGTGTCGATCAGCGCCTTCTGCGTGGCGTATCGAAGCAGCTGGTGATGGCCGGCGACGATCGACTCGTGCAGGAAGCGCAAGGGATCGGGCAGCGTTGGCTTGCAGTCGCGCTGGAACATCGCGGCCAGGGTCTGCAGCGCGAGCTGCGAAGCGACCTCGCCCTCGGGATGGCCGCCCATGCCGTCGGC
>JBDTNU010000506.1:0-3172 GCA_039933535.1 Caldimonas sp.
AGCCCTCACACGCTTTCCAGGCGTGCGACTTAAACCGCTCATCCACCTCTCCGGACGGGCGCGATCTTATCCGAGTGCTTCGCTCAGCCCGGCCGCGGGAGCGGCGTTTTCATCAGCGCCATCGCCGTGCCGATGATCCCCGAGACCTCGCTCAGGCTGCTCGGCACGATCATCGTGTTGTTCTTCTGCGCGAGCTGGGCGAATGCTTCGACGGCCTGCTGCGCGACCTTGAGCTGCACCGCCTGCTCGCCGCCCGGCTGGCGGATCGCCTCAGCCACCTTGCGAATGGCGTCGGCGGTCGCCTCGGCGACCGCGACGATCGCCGCTGCTTCGCCCTGCGCCTTGTTGATCTCGGCCTGGCGCTGACCCTCGGAGCGGGCGATGAAGGCCTCGCGTTCGCCGGTGGCGATGTTGATCTGCTCCTGCTTGCGGCCTTCGGACGCCGCGATCAGCGCGCGCTTCTCGCGCTCGGCCGTGATCTGCGCCTGCATCGAATGCAGGATCGCGGCCGGCGGCGTCAGGTCCTTGATCTCGTAGCGCAGCACCTTGACGCCCCAGTTGTGCGCCGCCTCGTCGAGCGCGGCGACGACCGAGAGGTTGATGTGGTCGCGTTCCTCGAATGTGCGGTCCAGCTCCATCTTGCCGATCACCGAGCGCAGCAGCGTCTGCGCCAGTTGCGTGATCGCCGCGATGTAGTTGCTCGAGCCGTAGCTCGCGCGCATCGGGTCGGTGACCTGGAAGTAGATGATGCCGTCGACCTGCAGCTGGGTGTTGTCCTTGGTGATGCAGACCTGGCTGGGCACGTCGAGCGGCACCTCCTTCAGCGAGTGCTTGTAGGCGACGCGCTCGACGAAGGGGATCACGAACTCGAGGCCGGGCGTCAGCGTGCGGTCGTACTTGCCGAGCCGCTCGACCACCCAGGCGTGCTGCTGCGGCACGATCTTGAAGGTCTGGAAGATGAAGATCGCGGCGATGACAAAGAGGACGAGGGCGAATTCCATGAGAGCGTTCTCCGAATGAAGTCAAGGTCAGGCAGGCGAAGTCGGCGACAGCACGAGCCAGTTGCCTTCGACCGCTGATATGACGTGCTCGCCGCGGCCAGCCGGCGCACCCGGCGCAAGGCGCGCCGTCCAGCCCGAGCCGCGGTAGTCGATGCGCGCGGTCCGGTCTGCGGACCACGCGGTGACGAAGACGTGCTCGCCGATGTCGAGATTGACGTCGCGGTTCTCGTGGGCGGCGCGATCGGTGCTGTCGCGCGAGCGACGATGCCAGTACCAGAATCCGGTGGCGCCGCCGCCGACAAGCGCCGCGGCCACGATCTGCATCGGCACTGCAAGCCCGAGATGCGCTGCCACGGCAGCGGCTGCCAGGCCGAGCGCGATCATGAGCAGGTAGAAGGTCCCGGTGCCCAGCTCGGCGGCGATCGCGATGCCCGCGGCGACCCACCATCCCGTTGCGCTTGAAAGTTCCATCGGGGTTCTCCGATTCGCGTCCGACCTTGCGAGTGTAGGCGCGGCCTCGCAGCCCTACACTGCGCGCTTTCCGATCCGCCCTCATCGAGAGTCGCCGATGCTTCCCTTCCAGTTTCCGATCGTCATCATCGACGAGGACTTTCGTTCCGAGAATGCGTCGGGCCTCGGCATCCGCGCCCTCGCATCGGCGATCGAGAAAGAAGGCTTCGAGATCCTCGGCGCCACCAGCTACGGCGACCTCTCGCAGTTTGCGCAGCAGCAAAGCCGAGCGAGTGCGTTCATTCTGTCGATCGACGACGAGGAGTTCACCGAAGGCCCCGACCTCGATCCGGCGGTGCTCAACCTGCGCAAGTTCATCACCGAGGTGCGCTTCAAGAACGCCGAGGTACCGATCTATCTCTATGGTGAAACGCGCACCTCGCAGCACCTGCCCAACGACATCCTGCGCGAGCTGCATGGCTTCATCCACATGTTCGAGGACACGCCGGAGTTCGTCGCCCGGCACATCATCCGCGAGGCGCGCAGCTACCTCGACGGCGTCGCGCCGCCGTTCTTCAAGGCGCTCATCAACTACGCGCAGGACGGCTCGTACTCGTGGCATTGCCCCGGCCACTCGGGCGGGGTCGCCTTCCTGAAGAGCCCGGTCGGCCGGATGTTCCACCAGTTCTTCGGCGAGAACATGCTGCGCGCCGACGTCTGCAACTCGGTCGACGAGCTGGGCCAGCTGCTCGACCACACCGGCCCGGTCGCGGCCAGCGAGCGCAACGCGGCGCGCATCTTCAACGCCGACTACTGCTTCTTCGTCACCAACGGCACGAGCACCAGCAACAAGATGGTGTGGCACCACACCGTCGCGCCGGGCGACGTGGTGGTGGTCGACCGCAACTGCCACAAGTCGATCCTGCACGCGATCATCATGACCGGCTCGATCCCGGTGTTCCTGCCGCCGACGCGCAACCACTACGGGATCATCGGCCCGATCGGCCAGAGCGAGTTCACCAAGGAGGCGATCCAGGCCAAGATCGCCGCCCACCCGCTGCTGCATGGCGTCGATGCCGCGAAGGTGAAGCCGCGCATCCTGACGCTGACGCAGAGCACCTACGACGGCGTGCTCTACAACACCGAGACGATCAAGCACGCGCTCGACGGCTACATCGACACCATGCACTTCGACGAAGCATGGCTGCCGCACGCCGCGTTCCACAAGTTCTACGGCGTCTTCCACGCCATGGGCAAGAAGCGGCCGCGCCCCAAGGACCAGATCGTGTTCGCGACCCAGTCGACGCACAAGCTGCTCGCCGGCATCAGCCAGGCCTCGCAGGTGCTGGTGCAGGACTCGCAGACGCGCAAGCTCGACCCGCACCTCTTCAACGAGGCCTACCTGATGCACAGCTCGACGAGCCCGCAGTACGCGATCATCGCGTCGTGCGATGTCTCGGCGGCGATGATGGAAGCGCCGGGCGGGCGGGCGCTGGTCGAAGAAAGCATCGCCGAGTCGCTCGACTTCCGACGCGCGATGCGCAAGGTCGACGCCGAGTACGGCAAGGACTGGTGGTTCAAGGTCTGGGGCCCGGAAAAGATCGCGCCCTCGGGCATCGGCACCAGCGCCGACTGGATGCTCAAGGCCAACGCCAAGTGGCACGGCTTCGGCAACCTGGCCGAGGGCTTCAACCTGCTCGACCCGATCAAGTGCACGCTGA
>JBDTNU010000507.1:0-3162 GCA_039933535.1 Caldimonas sp.
ACAAGGCGAACCCGAACTGCGATGGCGAGAACGTGTCGCCCGCGCTGGCGTGGTCGGGGGCGCCCGCCGCGACTCGCACCTTCGCCATCCTCATGGACGACCAGGCCGGCCGCGCCGGACTGGGAGTCAGCCATTGGGTGGCGTACGGCATCGCCGCAAACGTGGACGGCCTGGTCGAGGGCGAGGCCTCGTCGCCTTCGGCAAGATTCGTGGGCGGTCGCAACACCGGCGGCACAGACTTGTACGCCGGCCCCTGCCCGCCGCGCGGCGATGCCCCGCATCACTACGTGCTCACGCTGATCGCCACCACGCTCGAGCCCGACGCTCTGAAGTCGGGGCTCACGAAGCCCGAACTGCTCGAAGCCCTCAAGGGTCGCACGGTCGGGGCAGCCAGTCTGGTCCTTCGCTACGCTCACTAACGAGACATCGGAGGACCGGACCCATGGAACGCGTGGTCGTGCAGCAACCTGACTTCGATCGACTGCTCGATCCGTCTCCGATGGCGCTCGAGATGGGGCACGAGCGCCTGGAGAACGGCGTTCTGCACGTCGCCTGTCGCACCGACATGCACGAATGCAGCGGCGCGATGTTCGAGTGGTGGTTCCGGTTCCGCCCCGACACCCAGCACTACATCTGGTGGCATCCACTCGATCATGTCTCCAGCGAATGGCTCGAAGGGGAGGACGGGACGCACGTCGGCTCGATTCACAAGGTCGAAGAGTCTTTCAGCGGGACGCCGGCAAGGCAGATATTGATCCAGTTCCGCGACCCGAGCGAGTTCTTCTCGCCCGGAGCGCTCGACGCCGCGCGGCGTGCCGGCCATTTCAGTGCGCTGGTATGCGGCCGCGGCGGCGAAAGTTGGAGCGCGCCGCGCGATGCCGCCGGACGAATGGTCGGCACGCGCATGCTGCATGTCGCCAGAGACGCACCTTGGGGCTGCGTTCTACGCAGCCACTTCTTTCTCGGCCATGATTTGCCGTCGCTCGGCAAGACGCCTACAGAGATTAGAGCCTTGATTCCAGAGGCGGCAGCGCCCGCGCTGCTCGCGCATTGCTACAACGAATTCACGTTCCTGTCGCGCTTCCTTCCATCGCTCTTCGTCGCCGAGAACCGTGCCGTGCGGCCCGTCGCTTTGCCTTGGTAGCCGACGCCTGTCGCATCGCAACGCATTGTTCCCAGAACGCAAGGTTGGAGGCAGGGGTTCATGCGTGCGCATGATGAGCTCCTGGGATCGAGGCTAGCTGCCGACTGCTCGTGCCCCTCGACGTTTCGGATTGCTGGACCCTACCCGTAGCCGGCGACTGGATTTGAGGGGGAAGCCTGCGCTGGATCAGCACTTGATGGCGCCGCCATCCTCCACGAACTCCACCTGCGTTCCGGACATCAAGTCCCTAGCGGGAGCGAATATTTTCATGGATGACGATCCGACCCGTTCAGAGTGCATGACGGCCAGCATGGATTCTTCCAAGAGCAGCTTAGCCATGAAGCCCACGACAAAGGTGCACATCTGATTGACGCTCAGAGGGACGAAGAGCGGTTTGACTCAGGGGCTGAAGGACCGACGCGCCCCGCTACAGTTCGGACGCCTTGAGAGCGGCGCTCGGGCCCGGCCAGCAAGGCCGCGACGCCGGGGGCCAGTCGACGGTCCATCTCGTTCGCCGACTCCCGCAAGGCGTCCAGAATGTGAGACCAGGCGGCGCGGGCTTGCAGCCGCGTGGCGATCGAAGCGGCACTCGTCTTTCGTGGACGAGGCGGTGTGCGAAGACTGCCTCGGGCTGCGGCCTTGGTCTGCCAGATGGCAGGGTGGTTGCGGTCCGCGCCGCGGGTTGCCTGCCGGGTCGCCTCGGCGTCAATACCCCAACCTCGCAGAGCTCGAGCGAATGTCTCGCGCCATCGCTGCAGGTCGGCCTTGCGCGGGTTCAACCTTCTCCCGTGCTTCGACTCCGCGCGCACGCTGATGTGCACATGCGGATTGGCCTGATGGTCGTGCAGAACCATGACGTACTTGTGATCCGCCAGTTCTGCCTGCGCGAACTCTCGCGCCGCCCGCTGCACGATCAGTGCATCGACACCGCGGGGCATCGACAACATGATGTTGAAAGCCTCTCGACGATCACTCACCTCGTCGATGAACGACCCACCAAACCGCCAGTCGTCAGCGAGCTCGCGCACCGCCTGCTTCCCACGCTCTACGTTTCCGAGCTCATCCTCGATGTCGAGCCGGCCGTTCTTGCTGATGTAGCGGATGTGGGCGGCGATTGCTTTCATGCCGCGCCCTCCCCCGGTCACCTTGACCATCACCTGTGGCGCCCTGCGGACGACTGTCGCCTCAATCCGGGCCCGGATGACCGCGGCACGGTCCCGCAGCAGGTTGCCTGCCAAGCGCGGCTGGCGGCGTTCCTTGACGATTCGGTTCCCTGGGTAGAAGAGCCGGTCGCCCCATTGAACCAGGACGTCATCGATGTCGTGAGGCTGGGGCATGTCAGGAACTCCGGTGAGGATCACTGGGATTGGGTGACGACGACGGCTTCCGCCAGCTACGCAGATCGGCGAGCTGCTTCGATGACAGCGCGAGGTGCCGGCGCACGTCGTCGCAGAGCGTGTCCAGCATCGCCCGGTACTCCTGAGCCGCTCGCACCGATCCCTGGCTCAACAGCGCTGTGAGGTGCCGAACGTTGCGGCTGAGGATCGACAGCTGCGCGTTGGAAGCGACAAGCGCAGACAACTGTTCTGCCCGAGCCGCGCCAGTGACAACGTCGGAAGGTTTTGCGATCAGGTTGGCCAGGTACGCCGGCCGCGAGAGTCCGGCCGCTCTCGCCCCGTTGGCAAGCTTGAGCGCTTCCGTAGTGGTGACTCGGATCGAGAGTTTGACGAAGGACCGCGATCCAGGCTCGCAGGATGGCTCGGCTGGTTCATCGACCTCGTGTCCCAGGCCGTGCGCAACGAACGATCGGACGAGGGTCGAGACGCTCACTCGATCGCCCCGCGAGCGTGCGATCAGCGCGGCCTTCAGGCCGCGCATCTCGACGGTGACAAACTCCTGAGGAACCGATGTCATGGCCGCAAACGAGAGCAACGCGAGCGCTTGTGAACCCGGCGGCACGGCCGCCTATCCTGCATATATGGACTCCCCCACTAAGGCCAGTGATCTATCGATTTGAG
>JBDTNU010000508.1:0-3157 GCA_039933535.1 Caldimonas sp.
CCCGACGTGCTCGACCCGACGCTGGCGCGCAGCTTCGTCGGCCGCATCGTCTTCGCGGGCCTCTGCGACAAGCTCTTCGACATCGACGAGAAGCTGCAGATCGTGCCGCAGCTCGCCACCGCCTACGAGTGGTCGGCCGACAGCAAGGCGCTGACGCTGAAGATCCGCCCCGGCGTCACCTTTCACGACGGCGAGAAGCTCGATGCGGCGGCCGTCAAGTTCAACATCGAGCGGCACAAGACGATGCCCGGCTCGAACCGGCGCGGCGAGCTCGCGCCGGTGACGACGGTCGACGTGGTGGACCCGCTCACCGTGCGCCTCAACCTCTCGGCGCCGTTCGCGCCGCTGCTGGCGCAGCTCTCCGATCGCGCCGGCATGATGGTCTCGCCGAAGGCGGCGCAGGCCGAGGGCGACAAGTTCGGCTCGAAGCCGGTCTGCTCGGGGCCGTTCAGGTTCGTCGAGCGCGTGGCGCAGGACCGCATCGTCCTCGAGAAATACGCCGGCTACTGGAACAAGGACGCGATCCATTTCGACAAGCTGGTCTACACGCCGATTCCCGATGCCACGGTGCGGCTGGCCAACCTCAAGTCGGGCCAGCTCGACTTCGCGGAACGCGTGGCATCGAGCGACTTCGACAAGCTGAAGAGCGAGAAGAAGCTGAAGACCGCGAGCATCACCGAGATCGGCTACCAGGGCCTGACCATCAACGTCGGCAAGAGCGAGAAGGCGCAGCAGAACCCGCTCGGCAAGGACGCGCGCGTGCGCGAGGCGCTCGAGCTGAGCCTCGACCGGCAAGGCCTGGCGCAGGTGGTGATGGACAACGAGGCGCAGGTCGGCAACCAGTGGGTCGCGCCGAACAATGCCTGGTACGCCAAGAACGTGCCAGTGCCCAAGCGCGACGTCGCGCGCGCGAAGGCGCTGCTCAAGGAGGCCGGCGTCACGAACCCGAGCTTCACGCTGGTCGCGCCGACCACGTCGGATGCGCAGCGGCTCGCGGTCGTCGTGCAGTCGATGGCGCGAGAGGCCGGCTTCGACGTGAAGATCCAGGCCGCCGAGTTCGCGACCTCGCTCAACATGGCCGACAAGGGCGACTTCGAGGCCTACCTGCTCGCCTGGAGCGGCCGACCCGATCCCGACGGCAACCTGTTCAGCTTCGACGCCTGCAAGCAACCGCTCAACTACGCCGGCTACTGCGACGCGCATACCGACGCGCTGCTCGCGCAGTCGCGCAGCACGCGCGATCCGGCCGAGCGCAAGAAGGTTTTCGAGCAGATCGCCGCGCGCGTGCTGAAGGAGCGGCCGGTCATCTATCTCTATCACCGCAACTGGCTCTGGGCCTACAACGCGAAGCTCGGCGGCGTGCGTGGCCTGCCCGACGGCCTGCTGCGCATCGCGGGCCTGAAGATGGCGCCCTGAGCGGCTGATCTTCGGCACACGCCGCTCGCGCCCTCGATGCTCGGCTTTCTCGCGCGGCGCATCGGCACCGTCGTGCCGACGCTGGTGCTGGTGTCGATGCTGATCTTCGGCCTGCAGCAGCTGCTGCCCGGCGACCCGGCCAAGATCCTCGCCGGCGAGGAGCAGGACCCGACCGTCATCGCCTACCTGCACAAGAAGCTGCACCTCGACGACCCGCTGCCGGTGCGCTACGCCTGGTGGGCAGGCGGCGTGCTGCGCGGCGACCTCGGCGAGTCGGTGCGCAACCAGGAGCCGGTGCTCGACCTGGTGCTGCAGAAGCTGCCGGTCACGGCCGAGCTGGCGACGCTCGCGATGGCGATCGCGCTGGTCATCGGCGTGCCGGCCGGCGTCGTCGCCGCGGTCGGTCGCGGCGGGCCGTGGGACGTCGCCGCGAACGCGTTCGCGCTCTGGGGCCTCTCGACGCCGAACTTCTGGCTCGGCATCCTCATGATCCTGCTCTTCTCGGTACAGCTCGGCTGGCTGCCCGCCTCGGGCTACGTCAGTCCGTTCGAGGACCTGCGCGCCAATCTCGCGTCGATGATCATGCCGGCCTTCGTGCTCGGCAACGCGCTCGCCGCGGTGCTGATGCGACACACGCGCAGCGCCATGCTGCAGGTGCTCTCCGCCGACTACATCCGCACCGCGCGCTCCAAGGGCCTGCGCGAGCTGCCGGTGGTGCTGAAGCATGCGCTGCGCAACGCGCTGGTGCCGGTGGTGACGCTCGGCGCGCTCGAGTTCGGCACGCTGCTTTCGGGCGCCGTGCTCACCGAGCAGGTGTTCACCATTCCCGGCTTCGGCAAGCTCATCGTCGATGCCGTCTTCAACCGCGACTACGCGGTCGTGCAGGGCGTGGTCCTGGTCACCGCGACGATCTACATCGCCCTCAACCTGCTTGCCGACCTGGCCTACTTCGCCCTCAACCCGAGGCTGCGCGGCTGATGTCGGCCGTGCTTGCTCCGGTCTCTGCGCCGCCGGTCCGCGCGCCGCTGCCCGACGGCCCGTGGCATCGCGCATGGCGCAAGCTCCGGCGGCGCCGCGCGGCGATGCTCGGCCTGGCGGTGGTGATCGGCTTCGTCGTGCTCGCCGTATTCGCCGGATGGATCGCGCCGCAGGATCCGATCGCGACGAGCTGGGGCGCGATCCGCAAGGCGCCGAGCGCCGAGCACTGGTTCGGCACCGACGAGATCGGCCGCGACGTCTTCTCGCGCGTGATCTGGGGCACGCGCGCCTCGATGCTCGCCGGCGTCGTCTCGGTCTCGATCTCGCTGCTGCTCGGCGTGCCGATCGGCCTGGCGGCGGGCTTTCTCGGCGGCTGGATCGATGCCGCGATCTCGCGCGTGATCGACGCCTTTCTCGCCTGCCCGTTCCTCATCCTGGCGATCGCGCTGGCCGCCTTTCTCGGCCCGAGCCTGACCAACGCGATGATCGCCATCGGCGTGTCGGCGACGCCGATCTTCGCGCGGCTGACGCGCGGCGCGGTGGTGCACGTCAAGGTCGAGGACTACATCGAGGCCGCGCGCGCCCTCGGCGCCTCGCCGCTGCGCCAAGCCTTGCGCCACGTGCTGCCCAACATCGCCGCGCCGCTGATCGTGCAGGCGACCCTGGCCATCGCCGCCGCGGTGATCGCCGAGGCCAGCCTGTCCTTCCTCGGCCTCGGCCAGCAGCCGCCTTTGCCGAGCTGGGGCAGCATGCTCAACACGGC
>JBDTNU010000509.1:0-3144 GCA_039933535.1 Caldimonas sp.
GGCCCGTTCGGCAGCTTCTTCCTGCGCGAGGATTCGGACAAGCCGATGGTCCTGCTCGCCTCGGGAACGGGCTTCGCACCGATCAAGGCGATCATCGAGCACATGATCGAAAAGGGCAGCCAGCGCAAGGCCGTTCTCTATTGGGGCTGTCGCTCGCGTGCCGACCTGTACCTCAACGACTGGGCCGAAGCGGCGACGCACAAGATGGCGCACCTTCGCTACGTGCCCGTGCTGTCGGAGGCGCGGCCGGAAGACGAGTGGACCGGCCGCACCGGCCTCGTTCACCAGGCCGTGATGCACGACCTGCCCGACCTGATGTACCACCAGGTGTATGCCTGCGGTGCGCCGATCATGGTCGAATCGGCGCAGCGCGATTTCATCGCCCGCTGCGGCCTGCCGGACGACGAGTTCTATGCCGATTCGTTCACGTCGGAGGCCGACAAGCACGGGCCGACGGCGTGAATGGACGAGAGGCGATCCGGTCGAGCGGTGGTGGATTTGCCGCGGCTTCTCTGGCAACATCGCCGTCGCTGATCGTCAAGCTGCGCTTCCGAATAATGGAGCGCTCCCTCGGAGACCCGAAGACATGAAGAACGCATCCACGGCCGACAGCAGCTGCATCGGCGCCCGCGCATCCCGCCGAGACTCGATCGCGAGGGTCCTGGTTCTCGCAGGATGCATGGGCGCCACGACGGCGGCCTTCGGCCAGTCTGGCACGGCCAGCGGTGGTGCCAGCGAGACGCTGGAACACTGCAACAAGACGCTCGGTGTCTTGCGCATTCAGGAAGACACGACTGCCCCGTGGTATCGCTACTACGGACCCCGGCTGGGGTCGTCGGCCCCGCTGCTCAGCATGATGATCTTGAAGTCCAACTGCTTCGTCGTCGTCGAGCGCGGAACCGGTGAGCGAAGCCTCACCGATGAAACGCGCCGCGCCCGCGGCGATGAGGCGCGCGAGAGTGGAACGCGCGGCAAGGGTCAACAGGTCGTCGCCGACTTTCTGCTCAACCCCGAGATCGTGATGGCGAACAAGGGCAACGAGGGAGGAAGGTTGGGTGGCCTCGGCGGCCTGTTCGGCAGGGCCGGTGCGGTTCTCGGCAACCTGAACGTGAAGTCGAGCGAGGTCGGCGCCGTGCTCACCCTGATCGACATCCGGTCGACCGTGAGGCTCGCGGCAGCCGAGGGCTATTCGAAGAACACGGCCTTCAGTTTCGGGGGCATCGGCCTGGGCAGCGGCGGCGCGCTCGCAGGCAGCGCCTACACCAACACCGACGAGGGCAAGCTCGTCAGTGCCGCCTTCTTCGACGCCTACAACAAGCTGGTCGTGGACGTGCGCCAGTACAAGGCGCAAACCGTCGAGGGCGGCCTGGGCGAGGGCGGCTCGCTGGGCGTGCAGGGCGGATCGACGAAGGCGTCGAAGAAGGTCGGCCAGTAGGCCGCTCGCCGTGAACGCGTATCGGGCATCCCTGAGGTTCCTGGTCCTGACGCTGACGCTGGCAGTGCTGCCGGTCGCGCCGAGCACGGCGCAGGAGTTCGGCGTGTACCTGAATTGCACCGGCCAGGTTCAGGCCGGCGGCAAGTCGAGGAACGCGCAGCTCGATCTTGCCCTGCGGCGCAACAGTCAGCTCGCACTCATCCAGCGCTCCGACGTATTGCCGGTCGGCGACAAGATGAAGCTGGACATCACGCCCGGGTTCTATTCGATGGTCTTTCATGCGCCCAGACCCAACAGCGCCGTCTACTACGACTGGCTCAGAGGCACGCTCCTGGTCTGGGGACCGGGCTTGCGCGAGTTGCAAACCGTGCGTATCTCGGTCGACAGGCAGACCGCCGCGCTCGACGGCGACATGCGGGACGTGAACGATCGCTCGCTCGGACGTCTCAAGATGCAATGCAAGCCGAGCGACAACGACAGCGTACCGGAGCCGAAGTTCTGATGTCGCCTCGGCTGCCTGCACGGAGCGGTTTCGCCGATTTGGCGACGGCGCGCGTTACAGCTCGCGTCGAGGCTGCCGCGCCGAGAGCACTTTGAGGCGGCGCGGTGCCCTAGGCACGATCGGCGCGTTCGTCTTCGGCGCTGACCGGCTGGCCTGGGCTCAGGGCAAGCCGATTCGCCTGATCGTCCCCTATCCGGCCGGCGGCCCGCTCGACATCGTCGCGCGTGCGCTCGCAGAGAAGGTCAAGGACAGCCTGGGTGTCGTCATCGTCGACAACAAGCCGGGCGCTGGCGGCAACCTCGGCGCCGACCTGTGCGCCAAGAGCGCGCCCGACGGATCGACGATCGTGATGGGCGCGGTCGCCACCCACGCGATCAACCCCTGGCTCTACGCCAAGCTGCCGTACGACCCGACCCGCGACTTCACGCCCATCACCGGCGTCGCGCAGGTGCCGAACGTGCTCGTCATGAGTCCCGAGACCGGAGCGCGGCTCGGCGTTTCGAACGTTGCCGACCTGGTCGCCTATGCGAAGAAGAATCCGGGCAAGCTCAACTACGGCTCGGGCGGCAACGGCAGCGCCGGCCACCTCGCCGGCGAGATGTTCAAGGCGCAGGCCGGCGTGTTCATGGTTCACATTCCCTACGGCGGCGGCAACCCGGCGCAGCTGGCGTTGCTGGCGGGCCAGGTCGACCTCAATTTCGACAACCTCGCCGCGGCCTCGGCCAACATCAAGGCCGGCAAGCTCAAGGCACTGGCTGTAACGACGGCGCGACGCTCGAGCGCGATACCCGAGGTGCCGACGATCGCGGAAGCCGGCAGGTCGCTCGGCCTCGGCAGCTTCGACATCGACACCTGGTTCGGTCTGTTCGGCCCCGCCCACCTGACGTCCGAGACGGTCGCGAAGCTGAACAAGGCCTTCGTCGACGCGATCGAATCGACCGAGCTGCGCGCCCGTCTCGCCAGCCTGTTCGCCGAGCCGATGCCTGGTTCGCCGGAGCGCTTCGCCGTATTCGTCAAGAGCGAGCTCGTCAAGTACGAGCGCGTCGTCAAGGCCTCGGGAGCGCGTATCGAATAGGTGGATCCCGTTTGCTAGACTGGGCTCGCCACTTGCTGGCGCCGATCGCTCTCATCCCCCGAAGGTTTTCCCGCGACATGGCTCTTGCCCAAACCGATCTGCAGCGCGAAGTCGCCGCCCTCCTGGTCGAGG
>JBDTNU010000510.1:0-3142 GCA_039933535.1 Caldimonas sp.
CCGCTGGTCACCTCGTCGCGCGAGAACTGCCTCGGCAGCGACTGCCCGCAGTTCAAGGGTTGCCACGTCAACAAGGCGCGTCGGGACGCGATGGCGGCCGATCTCGTGGTCGTCAACCATCACCTGTTCTTTGCCGACTTGGCGCTGCGCGACAGCGGCGTCGCCGAGTTGCTGCCGAGCGTGGAGCTTGCCGTCTTCGACGAAGCGCATCAGCTCGCCGAGGCAGGCGTGCAGTTTCTGGGCACGGTGCTCGGCTCGTCGCAGCTGATCGATTTTGCGCGCGACATGCTGGCCGCCGGTCTGCAACAGGCGCGCGGCCTTCTACCCTGGCCCGAGCTCGCCAGCGCCTGCGACAGGAGTGCGCGCGAATTGCGGCTCGCCGCGGTCGGCTCGATCGGAGAAGTGCGCGCGAGCCTGAAGTTGCGCTGGGCCGAGCGCAGCGGCGAGAGCGGGTTCACGCAGGCGCTCGAGCAAGTCGCCGTGGCCTGCAAGGCTGCGCACGAAGCGCTCGAGACGGTGAGCGAGCTCGCGCCCGATTTCGTCCGCCTTGCCGAGCGGGCCGCACGGTTGGCCGCGCTCGCCGGTCAGTTCGGCTTGCCGGCAGAGGACGGCAAGATCCGATGGCTCGACCTTTCGCCGCACCAGGCGCGCCTGGTCGAGTCGCCGCTCGACATACGCGAGGCAATGCAGGAAGAGATGCAGGGCGTGTCGAAAGCCTGGATCTTCACCTCGGCCACGCTGGGCGACGACGAGCGGCTGAGCTGGTTCACCGAAGCGGCCGGTCTCGAGAAGGCGCCGACGTTACGCGTCGGCAGCCCGTTCGACTACGCCAATCACGCCCGCGTGTTCGTGCCGCGCACCTTCGCCAAACCCGGCGATCCGAGTCATGCGTTGGCGGTCGCCGATCTCGCCGCTCGATGCGCGCGCGCGCTGGGTGGCCGCACCTTCGTGCTGACGACGACGCTGCGCTCGCTGCAGGCCGTCGGTGCGCGCCTGCGTGACGCCTTCGCCAGCGAAGGTGTCGAGGTGCTGGTGCAGGGACAAGGCTCGAAGCGGCAATTGATGCAACGCTTTCTCGACGCGCCACAGGCGGTGCTGGTCGGCTCGCAGAGTTTCTGGGAGGGTATCGACGTGCCGGGCGAATCACTCCAGTGCGTGATCATCGACAAGCTGCCGTTCCCGCCGCCGAACGACCCGCTCGTCGAGGCGCGGGTGCGTCGGCTCGAGGCCGAAGGTCGCAATGCCTTCACCGACTATTTCGTCGCCGAGGCCGCGATTTCGCTCAAGCAGGGAGCCGGCCGCCTGATTCGAAGCGAGACCGATCGCGGCCTGCTCGTCGTCTGCGATCCGCGCATGGCGACGATGGGCTACGGGCGCCGCCTGTTCTCGGCATTGCCGCCGATGGCCCGGCTGGAGCGCGAAAGCGAGGCGATGGCGTGGCTGGCCGCGCTCGCCGCAATGCCGGTCAGCGCACCCCGGTAGCGCTGACGGGGCCGCTCACCAGAGCTGCCACCAGCGCGACTTCTTGTTGCCCAGGCCGTTTTCCAGGACCTTCGTGTTCGGGAAGCTGGTCTTCAGCACCCGGCCCGCGTCGTCGCGCAACTTCGTCAAGCCGAGCCGGTCATAGCTCTGCATCATGATGTAGAGCGCTTCTTCGGTCGACGGCGACTGCTGGAACTCCTGCACAGTCTGCTGTGCCCGGTTGGCGGCAGCGATGTAGGCGCCGCGCCGGAAGTAGTAGCGCGCCACGTGCACTTCATAGGCCGCCAACGAGTTGACGATGTAGTTCATGCGCAGGCGCGCATCGTCCGCATACGTCGATTGCGGGAACTGCACGGTGAGTTGCCGAAACGACTGGTAAGCGTCGCGCGAGGCCTGCTGGTCGCGCTCGGAGAGGTCCTGGCTCGCCAGCGAACCCAGCAGGCCGAGGTTGTCGTTGAAGTTGACGAGACCTTGCAGGTAGAGCGCGTAGTCGAGCGCCGGGCTGGTCGGGTGGAGCTTGATGAAGCGCTCGAGCGTCGACAGGGCCTGCGCTTTCTCGCCGCTCTTCCAGAGCAGGAAGGCACGCTCGATCTGCGCCTGCTGTGCCAGCAGGGTGCCGGCGGCGCGGCCTTCGAGCCGCTCGTAGAGCTTGATCGCCTTTTCGTAGCCGCCTGAGGCGGCTTCCTCCTTGGCTTCGGCGTAGATTTTTTCCGGCGACATGCGCGCGGTCTCGTCTTTCGGCGTCGTGTCGCAGGCGGAAACAAGAATGGCCGCGGCCGAGATCGCCGACACTGTCAGCCAGGAACGAATGGACATCGGGAAGGTCGTCATGCAGAGATCGCCGGTGGCGCGACTTGCAGCGCCGTCTCGACCAGGGTGGAAATGAAAGGCGAATCTTATAGGGTCGACACGGCGCCATCGGGCGCGGGTCCGGCACCTGCGAGAACGGACGCGCCCGCCGAGCCCGAAGACGACCAGCCCGAGACGCGCGAAGGCACGGTCAGCGAAGGTCTACACGGCGAGCGCCTCGACAAGGCCATCGTCACCTTTGCACCGGAATTTTCTCGCAGCCATCTGCAGGGGTTGATCAAGAGCGGGCAGGTCAGCATCGACGGCAAGCCCGCGACCGGCGCGTCGCAGCGTGTCCGCGCGGGCCAGCACATCGCCGTCACCCTGCTGCCGACCGAGGAAAGTCGCGCCTATCGCGCCGAAGCCCTGCAACTGGTCGTTGCCTACGAAGACGACGATTTGGTCGTCGTCGACAAGGCAGTAGGCATGGTCGTGCATCCGGCTGCGGGCAACTGGTCGGGTACCTTGCTCAACGGCTTGCTGGCGCGTTACCCGCAAAGCGCTGCCTTGCCGCGTGCCGGCATCGTGCACCGGCTGGACAAGGACACCTCGGGCCTGATGGTGGTCGGCAAGACCCTGGTGGCCGTGACGGCGCTCGTGCGCGCGATCGCAGCTCGCGAGGTGCATCGACGCTATCTCGCGATCGCCCAGGGAAAGCCGGCACGGTCGACGTTCAGCGTCGAGGCGCCGATCGGCCGAGATCCGCAGATGCGCCTGCGCATGGCCGTCGTCGGCTCCGGCAAGCCGGCGCGCACAGACGTCGAATGCCTTGCTTCGGACGGTGTTCACAGCGCCTTGCGCTGCACCCTGC
>JBDTNU010000511.1:0-3136 GCA_039933535.1 Caldimonas sp.
TCGGCTCGAGGAAGGAATTGGCGAATCGGAAATAGAGGATGTTCATGATCGCCTCCTTGCCGAGGTAGTGGTCGATCCGGAAGATCGACGACTCGGCAAAGACCGATTGCGCCACCGCGCCGAGCGCGATCGCCGAAGCGAGATCGCGGCCGAACGGCTTCTCGACGATCACGCGCGCGTCCTTGGCCAGCCCCACGGTCCCGAGACTCGTGATCACGGTCTCGAACAACGAAGGCGGAATGGCCAGGTAGTGCGCCGGCCGCTGCGCGGCGCCGAGCGCCACCTTCAGCGCCTGGAACGTGGCCGGATTCTTGTAATCGCCGCTGACGTAATGCAGCAGGGAGAGCAGCCGGTCGAAGGCCGGCGCGTCGTCGATCTTTCCCGCATGCTCGACGCTGTCGCGCACGCGCTGCTTCACTTGCTCCGGGCTCAACGCCGACGATGCGACGCCGATCACCGGGACAGTCAGCGTCCCCTTCTTCACCATCCGGTAGAGCGCGGGAAAGATCTGCTTGGTCGCAAGGTCGCCGGTGAAGCCGAACACCACAAGGGCGTCGGAGTGCGGCGCATCCTTGCCTCGCGCCGCCCCCTGGCCTGCGTTCACTTCTGATCCTCGGCGGGCTTTTCGAGATGGCCTCCGAACGCGTGACGCATCGCCGACAGCACCTGATTCGCGAAGCCCGCTTCGCCGCGCGACTCGAAGCGGTCGTAGAGGGCGGCGCTGAGCACGTGTGTCGGCACGCCTTCGTCGATGGCGGCCTCGATCGTCCAGCGTCCCTCGCCGGAGTCGGACACGCGACCGCCGTAAGCCGCCAGCTTTGGATCGGCAAGCAGTGCACTGGCAGTCAGGTCGAGCAGCCATGAGCCGATCACGCTGCCGCGTCGCCACACCTCGGCGATCCGGGGCAGGTCCATTTCGTATTGATAGAACTCGGGGTTGCGCAGCGGCGTGGTCTCGGCGTCGGCCTCGCGCTCCTGCTTGCCGACATTGGCGTGGCGAAGGATGTTCAGACCTTCCGCGTAGGCCGCCATCACGCCGTACTCGATGCCGTTGTGAACCATCTTGACGAAGTGGCCCGCGCCATGCGGGCCGCAATGCAGAAAGCCCTGCTCCGCGCTGTCGGCCTCGCCGCTGCGCCCCGGCGTGCGCGGCGCCGAGTCGACACCTGGCGCGAGCGCGGTGAAGATCGGTGTCAGCCGGGCGACGATGTCGGCCTCGCCGCCGATCATCAGGCAGTAGCCGCGGTCCTGCCCGGCCACGCCGCCGCTGGTGCCGATGTCGACGTAGTGGAGCCCGGCGGCCGAGAGCTCCGCGGCGCGGCGGATGTCGTCGCGGTAGTAGGAATTGCCACCGTCGATGACGATGTCGCCCGGTTCGAGGTGCGATGCGAGCTGCGCCAGCTCCTTGTCGACCACCGCGGCCGGAACCATCATCCAGATGGCACGCGGCTTCGTCATCTTCGCGACCATTTCGGCGAGCGAGGCGGCGCCGGTTGCGCCGTCTTTCTGCACGGCCGCCACCGACGCAGCCTGCATGTCGAAGACCACGCAGTCATGACCCTTGGCCAGAAGTCGCCTCACCATGCTCGCGCCCATGCGACCCAGTCCGATCATTCCCAGTTGCATCGTCGTTCTCCGTCGCAGTTCATGAAACTATCCCGCGCTGCCCGCCTGCGCCAGCAGGCGAGAGGTGATCGAACCGTAGGAGCGGTCCCACGTCGCCAAAGGGCTCAGCCCAGCCATCCGCCGCTGAAGCCCGCCGCGCGCAGGCCGGCCACGAGCGGCGCGCACCGGCGCATCAGGCTCCAGACCAGGCCGCTTCGATAGTTCTCGATCATGAGCACGGTGGGACCTTCGTTGATGCCGAAGTGGTATTTCGAAACCCAGCCGATGCTGTTGCTCGCGAGCCCGTCGAACATGAGATTGATCGAGGCCTTGAACCCGTAGGGATTGGCCACCTGGATGCTCAGGCGGCGAAAGTTCTCGATCGTCGGCAGCACGATGTCTGGCGCGAACGGCAGCGAGGCGACCACCGCCCAGGGCGCGAGCGTACCGTCGTCGGGCCCATAGGGAACGCCGCGCGCGATGTAGTCGTAGAACACGCGCTCGACGCCGGCGACGGTCTGCACCGTCGGCCCGGGCCCGTCGCTCGCCGTCATGCCCCAGGCGAACTCGCCCACGTGCGCCAGCGCGAGCGGGTTGCGGATGCCGTATTGCTGCTGGATCTGCGTCGCGCGGCGACTGTTCTCGAAGTAGTCGCTTTCCTTCTCGCGCATCCATGCATCCCGGATGCCGCGAAAGTCGGCCCAGATGTGCGAAAGCTGGTGCGTGAAGAGCGGGCCGGCGTAGAGCACGTCGATGCCGTAGATCGTCTTCCATTCGTAGGTACTGCACCACGCGGTGTAGCAGGCGGCATCGATCGGATGGGTGGGCGAGCCGAGCGCCAGCAGGTAAAGGACGAGCGCCTCGTCGTAGCCCTCCCAGCGAAACCCGAGGAAGGCACCGCCGTCTTCGGGCTTCCACCCGTGGCAGATCGTCTCCTCGCCGGTCAGCATCCAGTCCCACTCGATGCGCTCGTAGAGCATCTTCGCGAGCGATCGGATCTCGGCTTCGTCGTTCGAGTCGGCGTCGAAGTAGACCGCGGCTGCCAGCGCGCCGGCGATGAACAGCGCGGTGTCGATGCTCGAGAGTTCGCACTGCCAGGCCCGCTTGCCACTGCCCATGTGCAGGAAGTGGTAGTAGAAGCCTTTGTAGCCCGTCGCATCGACGGCGCTGCTCTGCTCGCTGGCGGCGAAGAAGCGCAAGGTAGCGAGCGTGCGCTCGACCGCCTCGTCGCGGCTCATGAAGTGCCGCTCGACGCCCACCGGATACGCGGTGAGCGCCATGCCGACGGCGGCAATGCTGGCCGGCCAGTCCTCTTCGGTCTTGTCGAGCACCAGGCCGTTGCTTCGGTTCGTCTCGTGAACGAAGTAGCCGAAGGACTTCTCCTGAAGATGGCGCAGCAGTTCCGACTGTCCCGGCTCGTCCTTCAAGACGCTTTCTCCGCGCGATCTCGATTCATCGCGGAGCAGCGTACCGCATCGCGTCGTCGCATGATCGCCGCTCTGCTTTGGTAGGCCGTGTTGGGATCGAACCA
>JBDTNU010000512.1:0-3135 GCA_039933535.1 Caldimonas sp.
GTCCTGCTCGATATGGATGCGCACGGGCAGAAATCGCAATTCGGGCGCGAACCACATTTCGACCAGCCACTCGCCGGGTTTGCGCACGGCGCGGCGCGGCTTCAGGTGAAACGTGGCCAGGGTGGCGAACGAGGTGTAGAGCGTCTCTTCTTCGGCCACGTCGTAGGTCCAGCGGTTCATGCTGCGCGGCAAGGCAAGCGGAAACTCGAAGCTGTTGCCGACACGCAGGCGCTCGGGTTGCGAGCCGAACATCCAGGTGAACTGGATGAACTGGCTCGCCGTGTCCTGCACGCCGGGCAGGCGCTCGCGCTGCTGGCCATTGGCGAGCGTGACCGACTCCGGCGCGAATATCACGCTGACGCGCCGTCGATCGCGGAACATCACCTTGGTGTCCTCGTCGTAGCGGTCGGGCACGAGGCCGCTCTCGTCGATGCGGCCTTCACTCGTCATCGTGCGCGAAAAGATCGGTGCGAACTCGGGACCGGCCCGCAGGTCGACGTTGACCTGGTAGCGCTCGTCGACGCGGATCCATTCGACTTCGGCGCGCCCGTTCAGGTTGCCGCGCCAGTAGCCGTTGAGGAAGTAGCTGACGCGGGTCGCGGTCGGCCAGACGAAGGCGTCGGCCGCGCCCGCCGCCGCGGGGGTCGAGGCCGGCGCTTCGGCGGCGGCGACGATCGCCGCATCCTCGGCGGGAGCCGAGGCCGCCGCCAGCACGGGCAAGGGCTCGGACGCGGCTTCTGCGGCACGCTCGGGCAATGGCTCTTCAACGACAACTGGCTCGGCCGCCGAGGCCGGGCGTGCGACGCTTCTCGGCGCGCGGCGAGCCGGCGGCGCGGCGCGCGCGCTGGTCGCGACAACGGGCACCACCGCCTTCGGCGCTTCGGGCTCGAGCGTGCGCACGTAGACGACCTCGATGCGCGCCGGCATCGCCGCCGCGGCATCGATCGCGACCATTCGGTCGGCGAGCTCGCTGGTCAGCCAGGCATGGCCCAGCACGACGACTCCGACCAGGGCCGCGAAGGCCACGGCCCGCGATCGCACGGGCCCGGTCGACAAGGCGCGGCTCAGCCGGCGAACCATGCCTCGCCGAGCGCCCGCGCTTCGCCGCTCGCGCCATCGTTGCGGCGCAGTTGCACGGCGCCGGTTTCGGTGCCGTCAAGGCTGGAGGCGTCGAGCGTCAAGGTGAGGATGCGTTGATCGCGTGCGACGAGCAGCGGCGCCGCACCGGTGCCCGACAGGTTGCGCAGCGCGTCGTCGAGCCGGCGCAAGCGCCAGCCGCCGACGCCGATCAATTCGTCGCCGGCGCACAGGCCGATGCCCTCACCGGCGCCGCCGCGCAGAACATGCGTGACCTTCACGCCGGTCAGCGCGCTTTCGCTGACGCGAACGCCAAGACGCTGTGCCAGGGTCGCCGGCTGGCGCTCGACGACGACGCCGAAGCGCAACAGCAAGGTCTCCAGCGGCAGCTCCTCGGTGCCGTGCACCCAGGCCGCCAGCTCAGGCGCGTAGGAGCGGCCGCCCACCGACTCGAGCGCGGCGGCGATATCGGCTTCGGCAATCGGCCCGCCGCTGCTTCGTGTCCACAAGCGCCGCATCACGGCGTCGAGCGATCCGTGGCCTTCGGCCCGCAATGTCAGGTCGAAGGCAAGCGCGACCAGCGAGCCCTTGGCGTAGTAGCTCACGGTCGCGTTCGGCGTGTTCTCGTCGGCGCGGTAGTACTTGACCCAGGCGTCGAAGCTCGCGGCGGCAACGCTTTGCACGCCGCGGCCCGGCATGGCGGCCACCGCGCTCATCGTCTTCCCCAGCAACTTCAGGTAGCGGGCCGCGTCGACGAGGCCGCTGCGCAGGACCAGCAGGTCGTCGAAGTACGAGGTGACGCCCTCGAAGAACCAGAGCAGCTCGGTGTAGTTCTCGCGCGTGTAGTCGAGCGGCGCGAAGTCGCGCGGCTTCAGGCGCTTGACGTTCCACGCGTGGAAGTATTCGTGGGCGATCAGGCCGAGCACGTCGGCATAGCCGTCGCTCGGCTCGACCTTCGCGGCGGCCGCTGCGCCTTCGACCGGCGCGGCGGCTGCGGCACGCCGTGGCAGGTCGCGGCGCGGCGCGACGAGCGCCGTGCTCGATCGATGCTCGAGGCCGCCGCGTCCTTCGTCGACGGCATTGAGCAGGAACAGATAGCGTTCGAACGGCGCCTTGCCTCCCTGTCCATGCCAGAAGGCGATCTCGGTCTCGCAGATGCGCCTGGCGTCGGCAAGCAGGACCGCGCCGTCGAAGTCGGGCAAGGCGCCGGCGACGACGAACTCGTGCGGCACGCCTGCAGCATCGAAACGGCCACGCCAGAAGCGGCCGAGCTCGACCGGATGGTCGGCGAGCTCGTCGTAGTCGGGTGCAACGAACTCGTGTGGCGCGGCGCCGGAGCGCGACGCCAGCGTCGTCGCGACGTCCCAGCCGGGCGGCAGTCCGGAGAGGTCGAGCGCATGCGCTTCGCTGTCGCGACCTTCGACGCGCAGGCACACGCCGGTGGCGTTGAAGAAGCCGCGATCGGCATCGAGAAACGCCGCGCGCACGGAAACGTCGAACGCATAGACGCGATAGCGAAGCACGAGATCGCCGTCGCCCGTGCAATGCGCGACCCAGGTCGCCTTGTCGATCTGCCGCAGGGGCACGGCGCCGCCGCCCTGCTCGCCGGCCAGCCCCGAAAGATGCCGCGCGAACTCGCGCACGAGGTAGCTGCCGGGAATCCAGACCGGCAGGCTGAGCCGCTGTTCGGCAGCCGGCCGAGGGATCGTGAGCTCGACGGCGAAGGTATGGCTCGCGGTGTTCGAAGCGTCGATGGCATAGCGAATCATGGTGTCGCCATTGTCGCCGCCGACGCGCGGTGACGAACCGGTGCAAGATCGCGTACTTACCGACGACTTGACCGGCCTGGCCCGAATCCGCAGCGATGGATGCCGTAGTTCTGGCGCGAATGCAGTTCGCGGCCAACATGACTTTCCACATCCTGTTCCCGACGATCTCGATCGGGCTCGGATGGGCGCTCCTGTTCTTCCGGGTGCGCTGGCTCGTGACGCACGAGCAGGGCTGGCTCGACGCCTATCGCTTCTGGACCAAGGTGTTCGCGCTCAGCTTCGCGCTCGG
>JBDTNU010000513.1:0-3132 GCA_039933535.1 Caldimonas sp.
GCGACGGCACGAGCAGCTACTACATCAACAACCAGCCAGTGCGCCGGCGCGACGTTCAGGATGTGTTTCTAGGCACCGGCCTCGGCCCGCGCGCCTACGCGATCATCGGCCAGGGAACGATCTCCCGCATCATCGAGAGCAAGCCCGAAGAGTTGCGCTTCTTCCTGGAAGAGGCGGCCGGCGTCTCGAAATACAAGGAGCGGCGGCGCGAGACCGAAAACCGGTTGAAGGACACGCGCGAAAACCTGACCCGCGTCGAAGACATCCTGCGCGAGCTGAACCTGAATCTCGGCAAACTCGAGTCGCAAGCCGAGGTGGCAAGCCGATACCGTGCCTTGCAGCACGACAGCGTCGTCAAGCAGCACCAGCTCTGGTTTCTCCGGCACCGCGACGCAGCGCGGGAGCAGGAGCGGGTCCGCCTTGCCGTCATAACGGCCGTTGCGGCGCTGGAATCGCGTAGCGCCGAGCTCCGCCGCACCGAGGCCGAGCTCGAATCGATCCGTCAGTCGCACTACGAGGCAAACGACGACTTGCACGCGGCACAAGGCGCGCTCGGCGAGGCAGCGCTCGAGGTCAGCCGCCTCGAAGAGCGGATTCGCTATGTCGCCGAAGGGCGCCAGCGGATCGCCCGCCAACGCAGCGATCTCGAAGGCCAGCGCAGCCACTGGCTGGCCCGTGAAGCCGAGGCCCGTACGGAGCAAGAAGCAACTGGCACCCGGATCGAAGCGGCCGAGCGCTCGGGTGCCGAATTCACCGTCAGGGTCGCGTCGCAGGTCGCGACGCTTCAAGCGGCAGAGGCCGCCTTGCGCGAGGCGCAAGCGGCGAGCGGCGGGCAGCGTGAAGTGGTGGCGGGCGTCCAGCAGCAGATCCAGGTGGCAGCTGCGGAAATGCGCGGCGTCGACGAGCGGCTCGGCCAGGCCGAAGCGCGTCGCGAGCGCTTGCTCGGCGAGGAAAAGGTCCTCGTGCCGATCGATCCGGCCCGGCTCGACAACGCACGTCAGCGGGCGGCCGAAGCCCATGCGCAGCACGCCGCCGCCGAGGCTGGCCTGGCCGATTGGCAGGAGCGGGTTCCCGCGCTCGACGACGCGCGACGGACCCTGCAGGCCGGCGCCAACGACGAAGCGCGCCGCCACGCCGATCTCGCGGCGCGGCTCGATGCGCTGAAGGCCCTGCAGGAAAAGGTCCAGGTCGAAGACAAGCTCAAACCCTGGCTCGCGAAGCATGGGCTGGAATCGCTGCCCGGCCTATGGCGTCGCGTTCGGATCGAGCCTGGCTGGGAGGCCGCGCTCGAGGCGGCCTTGCGCGAACGCCTCGGGTCGCTAGAAATCGGCCGTCTCGACACAGTGCGCGCCTTCGCGGCAGACGCGCCGCCGGCCCGGCTGGCCTTCTTCACGACACCGGCCGCGCCGACGCCGGCCGCACATCGGACCTTGCCGCGCCTGGCCGAATTGCTCCACCTCGGCGATGCGGGGCTAGTCGCCTTGCTCGGCGACTGGCTCGAAGGCGTCTACACCGCCACCGATCTCGACGCCGCGCTGGCCGCCCGCTCGAGCCTGACGCACGGCGAAGTGATCATGACCCGCGAGGGCCACGCGGTCAGCCAGTTCGCGGTGACCTTCTATGCGCCCGATTCGCAGCAAGCGGGTCTGCTCGCACGCGCGCAGGAGATCGAAAACCTCGAGAAGCAGACGCGCGCACAGGCGATCCTTCTCGACGAAGCGAAGAGCCGGCTGGTTCGCGCCGAAGCAGAGAGCAGCGAAGCCGCCGAGCGTCTCGCGGCAAGCCGTCGCGATGCTGCGGCCGCACAGTCGGCCGCCCACGAGCAGCAGGTCGAGTTGTTGCGTCTCGCGCAGCTGTCCGAGCAGACCAGCCAGCGCCGCGACCAGCTCGGCGTCGAACGGGCCGCGCTCGACGCCGAGTTCCACGATCTTTCGGTGCGTCGTGCCGCCGGCGAGGCTCGCTTCGAGGCGCTCGATGCCGAGCTCGGCGTCACCCAGGAGCGCCACGCCGACCTCGACGAATCAACCCGTGCCGCCGAGCGCGCATTGGCGGCCGTGCGCGAGTCCGGTCGCACGCTCGAGCGACAGGCGCAGGAAGCCCAGTTCGAGCTGCGCTCGTTGGTCGCCCGGCGCGGCGAGCTCGAACGCTCGATCGACACGGCCTTGCAGCAGCTCGAGGCCAACCGCGTTGCCGACGCCTCGTTGGCGCAAGACCTTGCCAGCCTCACCGACGTCGAGGCCGAAGGCGAACTGCAGACGGCGTTGGCGACAAAGCTCGCGCGCGAAGCCGCGCTCGGCGATAGGCGCAGCGTCTACGACGACCTGTCGCAACGTCTGCGCGGTGCCGACGAAGCTCGCCTTGGCCACGAGCACGCGTTGCAGCCCTTGCGTGACAAGGTCGGTGCCCTGCAGCTCGAAGAGCAGGCGGCGCAGCTCGGCGGCGCGCAATACCTCGAGCAGCTCGATGCGGCCGGTGCCGATCGCGAAGCGGTGGCGCGCGGCATCGAAGAAGGTGGCGTCAAGCTTGCCGGCCTGCAAGCGAAGATCGACGCGCTGCATCGCGAGATCGAGTCGCTTGGCGCGGTCAACCTCGCAGCGCTCGAAGAGCTCACGAGCACGCGTGAGCGCAAGGGCTTTCTCGACGCGCAAAGCGCCGACCTCGGCGAGGCGATGTCGACGCTGGAAGACGCGATCAGGAAGATCGACCTCGAAACGCGCGACTTGCTCGGCACGACGTTCGACCAGGTGAACGAGCATTTCGGCCGCATGTTCCCGACCTTGTTCGGCGGCGGCACGGCACGGCTCGTGATGACCGGCGACGAGATTCTCGACGCGGGCGTCCAGGTCATGGCGCAACCGCCCGGCAAGAAGAACAGCTCGATCCACCTGCTCTCGGGCGGGGAGAAGGCGCTCGCGGCGATTGCCCTGGTGTTCGCGATCTTCCAGCTCAACCCGGCCCCGTTCTGCCTGCTCGACGAGGTCGATGCGCCGCTCGACGATGCCAACACCGAACGCTACGCCAGGCTCGTCACCGAGATGTCGAAAGTGACGCAATTCCTGTTCATCAGCCACAACCGGATCGCCATGGAGATGGCCGAGCAGCTGATCGGCGTGACGATGCAGGAGCAGGGCG
>JBDTNU010000514.1:0-3113 GCA_039933535.1 Caldimonas sp.
AGTCGAGGTCGACCATGTTGCCGGCCTCCTTGGCCGCCTGCGTGCCGGTGTTCATGGCCACCGCCACGTCGGCCTGCGCCAGCGCCGGCGCGTCGTTGGTGCCGTCGCCGGTCATCGCCACCAGGCGGCCCTCGGCCTGGAACTCGCGGATCATCTTCAGCTTGGCCTCGGGCGTCGCCTCGGCCAGGAAGTCGTCGACGCCGGCCTCGGCGGCGATCGCCGCGGCGGTGAGCGGGTTGTCGCCGGTGATCATGATCGTCTTGATGCCCATCCGGCGCAGCTCGGCGAAGCGCTCCTTGATGCCGCCCTTGACGATGTCCTTGAGCTCGACGACGCCGAGCGCGCGGTTGCCTTCGGCGACGACCAGCGGCGTGCTGCCGCGGCGCGCCACCTCGTCCATCTGCGCCGCCAGCGCAGGCGGAAACGCACCGCCCAGCGATTCGACGTGGCGCCGGATCGCATCGCCCGCGCCCTTCCTGATCTGCCGCGCTGCGCCGGCGCTGCCTTCGAGGTCGACACCGCTCATCCGCGTCTGCGCCGTGAAGGGAACGAAGCGGGCACCGAGCGAGCCCATGTCGCGCTCGCGGAGATTGAATTTCTGTTTGGCCAGGATGACGATGCTTCGTCCTTCCGGCGTCTCGTCGGCGAGCGAGGCGAGCTGCGCCACGTCGGCGAGCTGCTGCTCGGTGACGCCGGGCGCCGGAAAGAAGGCCGAGGCCTGGCGGTTGCCGAGTGTGATCGTGCCGGTCTTGTCCATCAGCAGCACGTCGACATCGCCGGCGGCCTCGACGGCGCGGCCCGAGGTCGCGATCACGTTGGCCTGCATCATCCGGCTCATGCCGGCGACGCCGATCGCCGAGAGCAAGGCGCCGATCGTGGTCGGGATCAGGCACACCAGCAACGCGACGAGGACAGTCACGGTGACGGCGGAACCCGCCTTGGCCGTCTGGACGCTGAAGATCGACATCGGTAGCAGGGTGACGACGACGACCAGGAAGACGATGGTCAGCGCGACGAGCAGGATGTTGAGCGCGATCTCGTTCGGCGTCTTCTGCCGGCGCGCGCCTTCGACCATGGCGATCATGCGGTCGAGGAAGGACTCGCCCGAATTGACCGTGATGCGCACGACCAGCCAGTCCGAGAGCACGCGCGTGCCCCCTGTGACCGAGGCGAAATCGCCGCCGGCCTCGCGGATGACCGGTGCCGATTCGCCGGTGATCGCGCTCTCGTCGACCGAGGCGACGCCTTCGACGACCTCGCCGTCGAGCGGGATCGTGTCGCCGGCCTCGACAAGGACGACCACGCCTTTCTTCAGCTCCTCGGCCTCCTGCGGATGCCAGGCCGAGCCGTGCTTCGGCGCGTTCAGCACCTTGGCGATGACCCGCTTCTTCATGCCGCGCAGGCTCGCCGCCTGGGCCTTGCTGCGCCCTTCGGCCAGCGCCTCGGCGAAGTTCGCGAACAGCACCGTGAACCAGAGCCAGACGGCGATGGCGAGGATGAAGGCCGCCGGCGCCTCGCCCTTGCCGCCGAGTGCCTGGACGCCGAGCACGGTGGTCAGGATGCTGCCGATGTAGACGACGAACATGACCGGGTTGCGCCATTGCACGCGCGGGTCGAGCTTCGTGAAGGCGTCGCGGATGGCGGGGCGCACGAGCGCCGGATCGAACAGCGAGAAGGAGATGCGGGTGGTGGACATGGCGCTCACTTGCCTGAAAAGAGCATGAAGTGCTCGACGACCGGCCCGAGGGCCAGCGCCGGCACGTAGTTCAGGAGGCCGACCAGGATCACCGTGCCGATCAGCAGCAACACGAACAGCGGGCCGTGCGTCGGCAGCGTTCCCGCCGTCACCGGCAGGCGCTTCTTGGCGGCCAGCGAGCCGGCCACCGCGAGCACCGGCACGATCACCGCGAAGCGGCCGAACCACATCGCGATCGCCAGCATGACGTTGTAGAAATTCGCGTTCGCCGAGAGGCCCGCGAAGGCGCTGCCGTTGTTGTTGGCGGCCGAGCTGAAGGCGTAGAGGATCTCGGAAAAGCCGTGCGCGCCCGGATTGGCGATGCCGGCGCGGCCGGCGTCGGCACCGACCGCGATCGCGGTGCCGGCGAGCACCAGGATCGGCGTCGCCAGGATGGCGATCGAGACCATCTTCATGTCGTAACTCTCGATCTTCTTGCCCAGGTACTCGGGCGTGCGGCCGATCATCAACCCGGCGATGAAGACGGTGAGGATGGCGAAGACGAGCATGCCGTAGAGCCCCGATCCGACCCCGCCGAACACGACCTCGCCGAGCTGCATCAGGACCAGCGGCACGGCGCCGCCGAGCGGCATGAACGAATCGTGCATCGCGATCACCGCACCGCACGACGCGCTCGTCGTGATCGCGGCGAACAGCGTCGAGGCGGCGATGCCGAAGCGCGCTTCCTTGCCTTCCATGTTGCCGCCCGGCTGCAGCGCGCTCGCCGTCTGGTCGACGCCGAGCGGCGTGAGCAAGGGGTTGCCGGCCTGCTCGGCCGGGGCGACGATGGCGACCATGACGACGAACATCAGCGTCATTGCCGCCAGCACCGCCCAGCCCTGGCGCATGTCGCCCGCCATCCGGCCGAAGCCGAACACCAGCCCGGCCGGGATCAGGAAGATCGACAGCATCTGCACGAAGTTCGAGAGCGGCGTCGGGTTCTCGAACGGGTGCGCGGAGTTCGAGTTGTAGAAGCCGCCGCCGTTGGTACCGAGCATCTTGATCGCTTCCTGCGAGGCGACCGGACCCATCGCGATCGACTGCGTCGGCGCCTTGAGATCTTCCATGACCGGGTTGCCCTTGGCATCCTTCAGCGGCTGGCCGTCCGGCCCGTTCTTGGGCGCCTGGTAGGCGTTGACCTCGAGCGTGGTCGCGTCCTGGTAGGCGTCGAAGTTCTGGATCGCGCCCTGGCCGACCAGGAAGACGGCAAACACGATCGCCAACGGCAGCAGCACGTAGAGCGTCAATCGGGTCACGTCGGCCCAGAAGTTGCCGACGGTGCCCGACGAGCGCGCGACGAAGCCGCGGATCAGCGCCCAGACGACGGCGATGCCGGTGGCGGCGGAAAAGAAGTTCTGCACCGTCAGCGCCAGCATCT
>JBDTNU010000515.1:0-3100 GCA_039933535.1 Caldimonas sp.
AGGTAGTCGCCGTAGCTCATGTCGCGGCTGAAGTCGAGCTTCGCAGCGTGTTCTTCGCCGCCGGCCGGAGCCGCGGTCTTGCCCGGTTCGGTCATCACGTCACCGCGGCGCGACGGTTGAATCGAGGCTCGCGCCAGCTGCCGCTGGCGAGCACGTCGGCGAGAACCTGGGCAGCGTCGAAGACATCGACGAAGCGGGTGTAGAGCGGCGTGAAGCCGAAGCGCAGCAGGTGGGCTTCACCGGTCTCGGCGTGTCCGGCGCGAAAGTCGCCGATCACGCCGCGCTCGATCAGCGCCTGCATGATCGCGTAGCCGTCGTCGTGGGAAAAGCTCGTCTGGCTGCCGCGCTCGGCCGGAGCGCGAGGGCTCGTGAGCTCGAGCCCATGCCCGGCACAAGCTTCCTCGACTTGCTCGATGAAGAGTGCGCTCAGCGCCAGCGACTTCTCGCGAAGGGCCGCCATGCCGCCATGCGCGTCGGCAGCCATGAAGACCTCGAGACCGCACTGCAGCGCCTTCATCGCGACGATCGGCGGCGTGCCGCAGACGAAGCGGCCGATGCCCGCCGCCGGCCGGTACGCCGGCATGAACTCGAACGGCGCGGCGTGGCCCAGCCAGCCCGAGAGCGGCTGGCGCAGGCCTTCGCGGTCCATCCGCGCGGTGTGCTTCGGATGCGCCCAGACGAACGCCGGCGCGCCCGGCCCGCCGTTCAGGTACTTGTAGCCGCAGCCGACGGCGAAGTCGGCCGCAGCATCGTTCAGGTCGACCGGTACCGCGCCGGCCGAGTGCGCCAGATCCCACACGGTCAGGGCGCCGGCGGCGTGAGCGATGCGCGTGACCTCGGCCATGTCGTGCATGCGACCGCTGCGGTAGTTGACGTGCGTGAGCATCAGCACGGCGACATCGTGGTTCAGGTGGTCGGCGAGGTCGGCGGCGTCGACCAGACGCAGCTTCAGGCCCGCCGCCATGGCGACGCTCTCGGCGATGTAGAGATCGGTCGGAAAGTTGCTGCGTTCGGAGAGCAGGGTCGTGCGCGTCGGCGCGTCGGCTTTCTGCAGGGCCGCGGCGGCGCTGAGCACCTTGAACAGGTTGACCGAGGTCGAGTCGCCGACGCTGATTTCGCCCGGCCCCACGCCGACCAGCGTGGCGATGCTGTCGCCGATGGCACGCGAGAGATCGATCCAGCCGGCGGTATTCCAGCTGCGGATCAGGCCTTCGCCCCATTCGCTTTCGATCGTGGCCTGCACCCGCGCCGCCGTCCGCTTCGGCAGCGCGCCGAGCGAATTGCCGTCGAGGTAGATCACGCCTTCTGGCAACGTGAACTCGTCGCGCAGCGCTCGGAGCGGGTCGGTCGCGTCGCGCGCGAGCGCTTCGGGGCGCGTCGTCATGGCCGTGGGCGCGGCACGGCACGCTCGCGCTTGGGCGACACTATCGGCGGAGTTTTCCAGAGCTTCTCTTTCATGACGACGGTGACGGTAGCAAAGCTTGGCGGGGTGTGGTGTCGGTTATTTCGGACACGGCGATGGACGCGGGCCACGAGGCCGACCTCGTTCAACTGTTCGTGCGGGATGCTGCGTCGCGAATTGCGCGGCCCGATGCGGACGTGAGCTCGCCCGGCGAGGGCGGGGCGGCGCCGCTTTCTTCTTCGGCACGGCTGCTGCTCAGCACCTATTTCGTCACGATCTGGGGCACCGGATTCGTCGTCACCCGGGTCGCGCTCGAGTACGCGGCGCCGTTCACCTACATCGGCGTGCGCTACGCGATCGCCTTCGTCGTCGCCATGCTGGCATTCGGCTTGCGCGCGAGCTGGCCGAAGCTTCCATCGCAGTGGGGGCACGTCGCGATCGCCGGGTTGCTGAGCCACGCCGGCTACCTCGGCGGCAGCCACTACGCGCAACGCTGGGGGCTCTCGGCTGGCGTGACGGCGCTGATCCTGGCGTTGCAGCCGCTGCTCACGGCGCTGATCGTCTCTCGCTGGCTGCACGAGCGGCTCTCGCGGCTGCAGATGCTTGGCGTCGCGGTCGGGCTCGGCGGTGTAGCGCTCGTGGTCGCGCATCGCGTCGATGGCGCGGCGATCGCGCTGCCGAGCCTGCTGGCGGTGGCCTGGGCGCTTGCCTGCGTCACCGGCGGGACGCTGTACCAGCGTCAATTCTGTGCCGCGATCGACCTGCGCGCGGCGGTGTGCATTCATTTCGCGGTGACCGCCGCCGTGATGCTTCCGCTCGGTGCGGTCGCGGAGGGCTTCGCGATCACCTGGAACGCGCAGATCGCCATGACCTTGCTCTATCACGTCGTGCCGGCGTCGATCGGCGCCTACACGATCCTGCACCTTCTGTTGCGCCGCGGCGAAGCGACCAGCGTGACCAGCCTGCTCTACCTCACGCCGCCGATCGCGGCGCTGGTCGAGTGGGCCGTGTTCGGCGTGCCGCCGACGGCGACGATGTGGCTCGGCATGGCGGTGGCCTGCATCGGCGTGGCGATGGTCTCGACCAGCAGCGCCGCGCAGTCGAAGACGCCGATCATCGAAGAGCCCTCGTGACGGGCCTCGCGCCTCAGCCGATTCGTCCGAGCACCAAGTACTCCATGAGAGCCTTCTGCACGTGCAGCCGGTTCTCCGCCTCGTCCCACACCACCGACTGCGGACCGTCGATGACATCGGCCTCGACCTCTTCGCCGCGGTGCGCCGGCAGGCAATGCATGAAGAGCGCGTCGCGCCGGGCCGCCGCCATCATTTCGGCGTCGACGCACCAGTCGGCAAACGCGACCTTGCGCTCGGCGTTCTCGGACTCGTAGCCCATGCTGGTCCAGACGTCAGTGGTGACGACGTCGGCGTTGCGGCACGCGTCGATCGGGTCCTTGAACACCTTCAAGCAGTCGTCGCGGCGCAAGCCGACGGCCATCGGGTCGATCTCGTAGCCGTTGGGCGTGCTGACGTGCAGCGTGAAGCCGAGGATGTCGGCGGCCTGCAGCCATGTCGTCGCCATGTTGTTGCCGTCACCGACCCAGGCGACGATCTTGCCTTCCATGCTGCCGCGCTGCTCGATGCAGGTGAACACGTCGGCCAGGATCTGGCACGGGTGGTATTCGTTGGTCAGGCCGTTGAT
>JBDTNU010000516.1:0-3091 GCA_039933535.1 Caldimonas sp.
TCGACGTGCGCGTGATCCTGGCCTGGGACGCCGACGCCACCGACGTCGACCTGCATGTGATCGATCCGAACGGCGAGGAGGTCTACTACGGCCACAACCTCTCGTACCAGGGCGGCACGATCAGCCACGACGCGACCGGCGGCTACGGTCCGGAGGAGTTTTCGCTGAAGAACGCCAAGCCGGGCAAGTACCGCGTGGAGGCCAACTTCTTCGGCCACCGCCAGCAGGTGCTCACGTCGAGCACGGGCATCATGATGTGGCTGTCGAGCGGCTTCGGCACGGGCGCGCAACAGGACCGGCGCACGACCCTGCGGCTCAAGAGCCAGGGCGGCGAGCGGGTCGTGATCGGCGAGTTCGAGGTGGGGGGCTGACTGGCATCGGCCAGGGTCCGTTCACGCGCGACGCGTGGACGGACTTCAGTGCGTTTCGGTTTCCGCGGCCTTGGCCGGCGCGGCCTGCACCGGCGTGGCTTGCGCGGCCAGCTGCGGCGCCACCGGCTCGATCTTGTTCTCGCGCATGTAGTCGTTCATGTCGCGCCAGCCGGCGAAGACAGCCGCGCGGTCGGACTTGCGGTAGATCGTGTAGCAGTCCTCGATCGCCCGGCCGGCGTGGCGACAGGCGCCGCCGATCGCCTTGCCGTCGGCATCGCGCGCGGCGGCGACCTTCTCCGGTGATTCGATGCCAAGCATGTCGCAGCCAGCGAGCAGGCATGCGGCGAGGATGGCGGCGGAGCGAAGAACGGTTGTGAGGCGCATGGCAGATGGAAGGGTTCGCCCGGGATATCGGCCGGCCCGCCCGCGACTTGAGGCGCGGCGCTCGACCGGGCGGCCTTTAGTCGCTCACGGCGACGCCTGCAGGACCGCCGTCCGGTCGCGCGTCGAAACGCGCTCCGAGGCGCGGCGCGCGGCCGCGCAGGAACTCGGCCGCCGCCATCCGCTTGCCGCCTGCGCGCTGTAGCTCGGTGAGAGCCAGGCTGCCTTCACCGCAAGCGACGCAAATGACGCCAGCATCGAGGGCGACGATCTCGCCCGGGGCGCCGGCGCTCGGGCCGCGGACTTCGCCGCGCCAGCAGGTGATCGTCCCGCCGTCCAGCACGCCACGCGCTCCGGGGAAAGGATCGAATGCGCGCAAGCGCCGCTCGATCACGTGCGCCGGCTCGCGCCAGTCGATCATCGCTTCTGCCTTGGCGATCTTCGCGGCGTAGGTCACGCCTGCCTGGGGCTGGGCGCGCGGGCGAAGGCGGCCGGCCGCGGCCTCGGCGAGCCCCTCGATCGCGAGCACGGCCCCGATCGCGGCGAGGCGCGTCGTCAAGGTCGCACTGGTCTCCGCGGCGTCGAGAGACGTTGTCCGCACCAGCAGGATCGCGCCGGTGTCGAGTCCGGCGTCCATCTGCATCAGCGTGACGCCGGACTCCGTGTCGCCGGCCTCGATCGCGCGCTGAACGGGCGCGGCGCCGCGCCAGCGCGGCAGCAGAGAAGTGTGAATGTTGATGCAGCCGAGGGCCGGCAACTCGAGCAACCAGGGCGGCAGGATGAGGCCGTAGGCGGCGACGACGATGACCTCCGGCGCCGCGGCAAGCAGCGCCGCACGCGCGGCGGCCGCGTCGTCGGCGAAACGCCCGTCGAGACGAAGGCCGCGCGGCTGGACGACGGCGATGCCGTGCGCCGCGGCATGGGTCTTGACCGCCGAAGCCTGCGTCTTCATGCCGCGCCCCGCCGGCCGGTCGGGCTGGCTGAGGACGAGCGCGATCTCGTGCCCCGAGCCGGCGATGCGCTCGAGCGCGACGCGCGCGAATTCGGGCGTGCCTGCGAACGCCAGGCGCATCAGTCGCGCGCGTCGTCGCGCGTCTTCTTGAGCATGCGGGTGCGAATGCGCGAGCGCTTTAGCGGGCTCAGGTAGTCGACGAAGACCTTGCCCAACAGGTGATCCATCTCGTGCTGCACCGCCACCGACAACAGGCCTTCGGCATCGAACTCGCGCGCCTCGCCGCTGCGGTCACGGGCACGCACCCGAACGCGGGCGTGGCGCGGCACCTTGTCGTAGATCTCCGGTACCGACAGGCAACCTTCGTCGCCGAGGATCATTTCGTCGCTCTTCGCGATCAGCTCGGGGTTGATGAGCACGATTCCGGAGCCAGGCGCGTCGTTGGTGTCGATGACGATCACGCGCTCGTGCACGTCGACCTGCGTGGCCGCCAGTCCGACGCCTTCGGCCCCGTACATGGTCTCCAGCATGTCGTCGACCAGACGGCGGATTCGATCATCGACTTCGTCGACCGGTCGGGCGACGGTATGCAAGCGCGGATCGGGGTAGCGAAGGATCGAAAGACGGGCCATTTGTGACTAATCGATTCAGGAGCCGGCGAATGTGGATGCAGCGCAACGCAAAGGGGTGTGAAACGTCTCACGCAAGGCGCTCTGCGCGGGCGACTTTCGTTGCGATATCAAGGCTTTATAGGCAGAATCTGTGAGACAGAGTGAGGATTTTCGCCGAACCGCCGTGGCTGCGGCGAGGCGGGGCGAAACAACCCCGGATCGCGGTGGCGCGGCCGGGACGGCCAGCAACCCGAAAACCCCGCGAGCCCGCGCCCGCGCGCAACGAGACCTGCCTTCATGAGCCGTCGAAATCTTCCCGCAACCCACGTCGTCCCGGCCCGAGCCGCCTTTGCCCTCGCGCTCGGCTTCGCGGCCGCGGGAACAGCGGGATTCGCAGCCGCGGCCGAACCCAATTTTCCGATCACCGCCGAGCAGCGGGCCACCGCCAAGCGCGCTGCCGAAGCCGGCGTTCCGCTGAGCGAGCTCAAGCCCGACGCGCCCGACGTCTACACCGTCAAACGCCGCGACACGCTCTGGGACATCTCGAAGATGTACCTGAGGAGCCCGTGGCGCTGGCCCGAGTTGTGGGGCATGAACCTCGAGCAGGTCAGGAACCCGCACTTGATCTTCCCGGGCCAGGTCCTGTATCTCGACAAGTCCAATGGCCGGGCGCGCCTGCGCATGGGCGACATGGCCGGCGGCCCGCTCGGCGACGGCAAGATGACGCCGCGCGTGCGTGCCCGTGACATCGCGTTCGACGGCATCGCCTCGATTCC
>JBDTNU010000517.1:0-3088 GCA_039933535.1 Caldimonas sp.
TTCGACGGCGTCTACGGCGTGCTCGCCGGGCTCGAGGTGATCCGCACGCTGAACGAACACGGCATCGAAACCGAGCGGCCGGTCGAGGCCTCCGTCTGGACCAACGAAGAAGGCTCGCGCTTCGCACCGGCGATGGTCGCCTCGGGCGTGTATGCCGGCGTGTTCACCCTCGAATACGGGCTGTCACGCGCAGACGCCGACGGCAAGACCATGGGCGAGGAGCTCAAGCGCATCGGCTACGCCGGCAGCGAACCGATGGGCGGCCGGCCGGTCCATGCCTTCTTCGAGACCCACATCGAGCAAGGGCCGATCCTCGAGCACGAAGGCCAGACGATCGGCATCGTCACCGACGCGCAAGGCCAGCGCTGGTACGAGCTCACGCTGACCGGCCAGGAATCGCACGCCGGCCCGACGCCGATGCCGGTGCGGCGCGACGCGCTGCTCGGCGCCGCGAAGGTGATCCAGCTCGTCAACGAGATCGGACTGAAGCACGCGCCGCGCGCGGTCTCGACGGTCGGCATGATCAACAGCTATCCGAACTCGCGCAACGTCATCCCCGGCAAGGTGTTCCTCACGGTCGACTTCCGCTGCCCGGTCAACGACGAGCTGACCGAGATGGATGCCGAGCTGAAGGAAGGCGTGGCGAAGATCGCTGCGGCGAGCCGGCTCGAGCACGACCTGAAGCAGATCTTCCAGTACGACTGCGTCCACTTCGACGAGAGTTGCGTGGCGATGGTTCGCGCCGGCGCCGAGCGGCTCGGCTACTCGACGCGAGACATCGTCTCGGGCGCCGGCCACGACGCCTGCTACATGTCGAAGGTCACGCCCACGGCGATGATCTTCGTGCCCTGCGTCGGTGGCATCAGCCACAACGAGATCGAAGACGCCAAGCCAGAGTGGATCGAGGCCGGCGGCAACGTGCTGTTCCAGGCGATGCTGGCCAAGGCCAACGAGTTGCCGGTGGTCGGCAAGAGCGCGGAAACGATCGCGGTCGCCTGAATCGAAACTGGAGAGAGAACATGAGCAGCGTCCTGGTCCGCGGCGGTACCGTCGTCAATGCAGAAAGCAGCGTCAAGGCCGACGTGCTGTGCGAAGGCGGGCTGATCCGCGCCGTCGGCCCCGATCTGCAGGCGCCCGCCGGCACGACTGTCGTCGATGCCGGTGGCGCGCTGGTCATGCCGGGCGGCATCGACCCGCACACCCACATGGAGCTGCCCTTCATGGGCGCGGTCACGAAAGACGATTTCTATACCGGCACCTCGGCCGGCGTCTCTGGCGGCACGACGATGATCATCGACTTCGTCATCCCCGACCCGCAGCAGCCGCTGATGGAGGCGTGGAAGAACTGGCGCGGCTGGGCCGAGAAATCGGCCGCCGACTACAGCTTTCACGTCGCCGTGACCTGGTGGGACGACAGCGTGCACAAGGACATGGGCACGCTGGTGCAAGAGCACGGCGTGAACAGCTTCAAGCATTTCATGGCCTACAAGGGCGCGATCATGGCCAACGACGAGGTCATGGTGAACAGCTTCACCCGTGCCCTCGAGCTCGGCGCCCTGCCGACCGTGCATGCCGAGAACGGCGAGCTGGTGTTCCAGATGCAGAAACGCCTGGTCGCCGCCGGCATCACCGGTCCCGAAGGGCATCCCCTGTCGCGACCACCCGCGGTCGAGGCCGAAGCGGCGGAACGCGCCATCCGCATCGCCGAGGTGCTGGGCACCCCGCTCTACATCGTGCACGTGTCGAACGCCGAATCGGCGTCGGCCATCATCCGGGCGCGCTCGCGCGGCCAGCGCGTCTACGGCGAAGTGCTCGCCGGCCACCTGACGATCGACGACTCGGTCTATCGCAACCCCGACTGGAACATCGCCGCAGCGCACGTGATGAGCCCGCCGTTTCGCGAGAAGCACCACCAGGAAGCGCTCTGGGGCGCGCTCGCCGCCGGCCATCTGCACACGACGGCCACAGATCACTGCGCCTTCTGCAGCGAGCAGAAGAGCGTCGGCAAGGACGACTTCAGCAAGATCCCGAACGGCTGCGCCGGCGTCGAAGACCGGATGTCGGTGCTCTGGGACGCTGGCGTCAATTCCGGCCGGCTGACGCCGAACGAGTTCGTCCGCGTCACCTCGACCAACGCGGCGCAGATCTTCAACCTCTATCCGCGCAAAGGCGCGATTGCCGCCGGCAGCGATGCCGACCTCGTGGTCTGGGACCCGAGCGCGACGAAGACGATCACGACCGCCGGCAGCATCTCGCGCGTCGGCTACAACGTGTTCGAGGGGCGCAAGGTGACCGGGCTGGCGAAGGTCACGCTCTCGCAAGGCAACATCGTCTGGATGGACGGTGAGTTGCGCACCCAGCGTGGCGCAGGCCGCTACGTGAAGCGTCCGGCCTTCGCGCCGATGTTCGATGCGCTCAAGCGCCAGGCCGAGCGGCATGCGCCGCACGCCGTCGCCCGGGCGGCCTGACATGCGCGTTCGTACTTCCTGATGGCCGGCCCCGACATCAAGGCCGGCCGGTTGCCGGCCGAGCAGTACGGCAAGAACTTCGGCGACGCTCACCCTCCGCTCACTCATGTGCAGGCGCTGATCGAGGCCGAGCGCTGCTACTACTGCTACGACGCGCCTTGCGTCACCGCCTGCCCGACGGGAATAGACATCCCGTCGTTCGTGCGCCGCATCGGCGAGAACAACCTGCGCGGCGCGGCGCGGGCGATCCTCGAAGCCAATGTGTTCGGCGGGATGTGTGCGCGCGTCTGCCCGACCGAGGTGCTGTGCGAGCAGGCCTGCGTGCGCAACACCAACGAAGACAAGCCGGTCGAGATCGGCCTGCTGCAGCGGCATGCCACCGATGCGTACTTCAAGGCGCCGGGTGCGCCGATGTTCACGCGCGCCTCGGCAACGGGCCGGCGCATCGCCGTCGTCGGCGCCGGGCCGGCCGGACTTTCGTGCGCGCACCGCGCCGCGATGCTCGGCCATGAGGTGACGGTGTTCGAGGCCTTGACCAAGCCAGGTGGCCTGAACGAGTACGGGCTGGCGACCTACAAGACCACCGACAACTTCGCGCAGCAGGAAATCGACTGGCTGCT
>JBDTNU010000518.1:0-3087 GCA_039933535.1 Caldimonas sp.
GCACCGCGCGCGCCGCGCGGCGCAACGCCATCACGCCCGAAGCGCCGCCAGTGGGAATGTGGTCGAGCCAGCGCGGCGAAAGGCCCAGGTGCTGTGTCACGCCGACGGCGGTGTCGGGCGAAAGCGAAAAGCTGCTGATGGTGAGGCCGTCGATGCGGTCCTTGGGAATGCCGGACCGCTCGACCAGGGCGTCCATCGCCTGGCCGATGAACCAGTGCGCGCCGTGCGTCGAGTAGCGGCGATACGGCACCGTGACCGGCACCGCCACGGCGACGCCTTCGTACGACGCGCGCGGCACGTCAGGGCTTGTCGTCGGCGCCCGGCTCGAGGGCACCGAATTGGGTCGGCAACAGGCCGCCGAAACCGGTCGGCGCAGGGCCGACCGGCGCAGTGGCTGCCGCGTCGAGCTGCTTCTTGCGCCGCTTCAGCATCCGCATGTCGAAGCAGTTGGACGTTCCGGGCAGGCGCTTGGCGAGGTCGCGCAATTCGCCACGCTGCACCTTCTGCGACGCCGTGAGCGGCAGCGCATCGACAAAGGCGACGTAGCCCGGCGCCTTGAAGTAGGAGAGGCGCTCGAGCACGTGGCGGACGACGCTGGCCGCGATCTGCTCGAGCGGCGGCAGGTTCGGCGCCTGGCGCAGGACGATGCAGGCGAGCACCTCGTCGCCGCGCTTCGGGTCGGGCGTGGCCGCTACCGCGCTCGCGGCCACCGCCGGGTGCAGGTTGAGCACGCTCTCGACCTCGACCGCAGAGATGTTCTCGCCGCTGCGCCGGATCACGTTCTTGCGCCGATCGACGAAGTAGAAGTCGCCTTCGGCGCTGCAGCGCACGACGTCACCGGTGTGAAACCAGCCGTCGGCCCAGGCCGCCTGGGTCGCGACCTCGTCCTTCAGGTAGCCGAGGAAGAAGTCGCGGCGCGAGTCCTCGCCGGCGGCGCGAACCAGCAGCTCCCCGGGAGCATCGCCGACCACGTCGACGCCTTTTTCATCGACGATGCGCGTCTCGACGAAAGGCTCGGCGCGGCCGAAGCAGCGCAGACCGACGTGACGCGGCTCGCGATTGGCCATGATGCAGGCGGCGGCGCCGGTCTCGGTCATCGCCCAGGCCTCGAGCAGCGGCAGGCCGAAGCGCTGCTCGAACGCCTCGTGATGACGCGGGTCGACGCCAGCGCCGAAGCCGAAACGCACGCCGTGCTGGCGATCCTTCTCGCTCGCCGGCGCGTCGAGCAGCATCGCCGGCATCACACCGAGGTAGTGCATCACCGTCGCCTTGCTCTCGCGCACGCTTTGCCACCAGGTCTTCGGATGAAAGCGGTCGAGCTGGACGATGGTTCCGCCCGAAAGGATGGCCGCCATCGACGAGAACGCCAGCGCGTTCATGTGGTTCAGCGGCAGCGGTGTGATGAAGCGATCGGCGTCGGGCAGGACCTCGGCGAGGCCGCCCAGGCCGAGGTACCACTGTCCCGCCCGCAGGAAGTAGCCGTTGGCGAGGCGACAGCCCTTGGGGCGACCGGTGGTGCCAGAGGTGTAGAGCAGCGCGCACTCGGTGCCGCTGCCCACCGCGGGACTCGCCAGGCGGGGCGCCGAACGCACCGGCGGAATCATTCCCGGCACCTCGGGCCGGATCGTTTCGATCTGCGCACCCGCTTCGCTGGCCGCCGAGCGCAGCCCGCCTTCGCTGCCGGGTTGAACCACCGCGAGCGAAATCCCGCTGTGGCTGATGAGATAGCCCCACTCGGCGGCACGCATCTCGGCGTGGATCGGCACGATGCTGATGCCGAGGGCGTTGAGCGCGAGCCAGTGCGTGAAGAACGACGGCCTGTTCTCGAGCAGGAGGCCGACGCGATGGCCGTGGCGATAGCCGGCTTGCGCATAGGCCTTGCGCAATCGCTCGACCTCGTCGGCCACCTCGCGCCAGGTGCGCGAGCCGGCCTCGATGCCGTAGCTTGCGGCGGTCACGGCCTCGACGTGGAGGAAGGCGGCGTCGCCACGCCGGGCGGCGACCCGTTTGAACGCTTCGTAGACGGTGGGCATGCGGTTTCAGATGAATAGCTGGACCGCAGGGAGCGGGGCGTCGCTGTTGATGAGGTCGACGCGCTTTTGCGCGATGCGCAACGCGCCGCCTTCGACGACCAGGCGATGCCAGCACACGCCGACGAAGGTGTTGATCTCGTCGCCTTGCGACTCGGTGTACTGGAACACGGTGCGCAGCAGATGCTCGCCCTGGCGGGCGGTGTCAGCGGGCTCGACCGTCGGTGTCTGGAGAAGATGCAGGCTGCGTGTCGGTGGCTGCTGCGAAAAGGCGCGCGGGCTCTTCAACCGCTCGATGCGCAGGTCGCGCAGGAGCTTGTCTTCGTACAGGTGCGAGGTGTGGTCCAGGCCCTCGGGCTGGCCGGGCGTGAGCGGCACCCAGTAGATCGCGTCGTTGGTGAAGAGCGCGTTCCATTCAGGGTAGCGCTTCTCGTCGAGCAGGCGCGCCTCGTGCACCACCAGATCGATCAATCGGCGCTCGCCGATGTCGTCGCTCATGACGGCGCTCCCATCGTCATCGTCATGTAGCGCGACCAGGCGCGATACTGGTTGCGCATCGAGATCTCGCTGGTACCGGTCGCGGTGACGTCCTTCCGGCCGATCTCTTCGGCGTCGAAATTGCGATGCAGGCTGACCCACGGGTTGCCGCTCGCGTGCAGGCCGGCCTGGATGCCGCGGTAGGCCTGCAGGTCGTCGTGGCCGACGACCGAGAACGGCGAGTTGATGAGCCGGCTGTACATCGCCGTGCGCTGCAGCATCTCGGGCGGTGCGCCGGCAAGGCGGAAAGTCCAGCTCTCGACCAGCGTCTTGTCGACCGCGATCGGCTTGACGACGCGGATCGCCTGGATCGCGCCCTTGATGGTCAGGTTCGGGTAGTACACCGTGTTGTGCCGGGCCAGGCCGAGGATCTGTGCCGTGCGCTCGGCGCCGTAGGCCGCCTTCATCGCCGCATCGTAGGCGGGAATGGCCGAGTACTTGCTGTGGATGCTGAAGTGCACGCCCGAGAAACTGTGCCCGTTGTCGAACACGCGCACACCCATGTCCTCGAAAAACTTGT
>JBDTNU010000519.1:0-3085 GCA_039933535.1 Caldimonas sp.
GCTCGTAGATGTCCTCGATGCCGCGCGAGGCCTTGAACACCAGCGCCTCGAAGCCTGGCGTGATCGGCGTGTCGAGCTCGATGCTGAGCGCCGCGGCCCGGGCGATCACCTCCTGCGGGTCGGAGATGTCGGCCGGCGTGATCTTGTTCATCACGTCGGCGGCGGCGTAGCCGAGCATGCGTTCGGCGCCGACGTTGAAGATCTGGATCACGCCCTTGGCATCGGTCGCGATGCTGGAGAAATTGGCGCTGTTGAAGATCGCGCTCTGCAAGGCGCCCGCGGTGTTCACGGCCTCGACGTTCTTGCGCTGGGTGATGTCCCGCGCGGTGGCCCGGGTTCCGCTCATCTGGCCTTTGGCATCCTTGCTCATGCGGGAGTCGACGGGGTCAGGACACCGATGCCCGGTACGGCTCTTCCCCATCGGGCAACGACTGACATCGGAGTCTTCAAGCCAGTTCCAGTCGATGCCTTGTGCCGCCCGCGTCAGCCTCGACTCGAAACTGCGCCGGCAAGGGTGCAAGAGACGCGGTCGCGCGTCTGTGCGCTGTCGTACATAGCAGGCACGAAGGGGACGCCTGATGCGACCTATTGCGCTCGCTCCGGCTACAGGCGTGGAGCCTTCGTGTCGTCTGCACGGTGCGCGCACCGGACCGCCCCTGCTGTGTGGGCTGCCGTACAGACGGGCGACATGGGCCGCCCTAGCCTGTAAATCAGGGACAGTGCGTCGGATGGGAGCCTGTTGCCCGGACCCGCGAGGACAAGAAGAGTCATGGCCTTTGGCATCCCGACGGATCGCGTTGGCGACGGTGACGGCGTCGGCGCGCCGCATCCGCTGCCGTCCCGATTGCCTCACGGCGAGCGCGAACCGCGCCGCCCGGACGCTCACTACCAGGCGATGCTCGATGCGTTGCCCGGCCACGTTGCGATCCTGGACGTCGACGGCGCCGTCGTTTCGGTGAACGCCTCGTGGCAACGCGATCGATGCGTGAGCGGGCCGCGATCGATGGACCTCGGCATCGGCGAGAACTACCCGACCTTGTGCGAGGCGCTGACCGGCGAGCATGCCGAGGATTCCCGACGCGCCGCGCGCGGCATCCGCTCGGTGCTGTCTGGCCAGGCCGCCGACTTCTCGATGCAATACCACTGCCATTCGCCGGCGGAGGACCGCTGGTTCCGGATGTCGGTCACCGCCTTGCCCGGCGATGTCCTGACGGGCGCGCTCGTGATGCACCTCGACATCAGCGAATCGAAACGGGCCGAGCAGGCGATTCGGCAGTCGAACGAGCTGCTGCGCGCGCTGGTCGACGGGACGCCCGACGTTGTCTTCGTCAAGGACCGCGAGGGCCGCTACCTGTTGTGCAACGAGGCCGGCGCCCGCTTCGCCGGTCTCGCCGTCGAAACGATGGTCGGCCACCATGTCGACTCGATCTTCGGAGCGGACGACGCGCGTCTCATGATGGAGGGCGACCGGCGCGTCATCGTGTCGGGTCTGGTGCAGACCGACGAGGAGGTGATTGGCGGCGCCGGCACGACGCGAACCGTGCTCACCACCAAGGCGCCCTATCGCGACGAGCACGGCGAGGTGATCGGCGTGATCGGAATCGTTCGCGACATCACCGAGCGAAAGCAGGCGGAGCGCGAACGCGAACGCCAACTCCTGCGCACGCTGATCGATGCGATTCCCGATCTGGTCTACACCAAGGACGGCGGCGGGCGCTTCACGGTCTGCAATCGGGCCACGCTGTCCTACTTCGGCTTCGAGCAAGAGCAGGACATGCTGGGCAAGACCCTGTTCGACCTTCTGCCTGCCGACGTGGCCGAGCGATTGCACGCCGCCGATCAGGAAGTGCTCGCCGGCCGGCCGATGCTCAACCTCGAAGAGCGCATCCTCGACCGCAGCGGTGCATGGCAGTGGCATTCGAAGATCAAGTTGCCGCTGCACGATGCCGTGGGCGAGGTCACCGGTTTGGTCAGCATCAGCCGCAACACTACCGGGCTCCGGCGGGGTCAGGATGCGCTGCGCGAGCTGAACAGCGAGCTCGAGGAAAGGGTGCTGACCCGAACCGACGACCTGAACAAGGCGCGTCAGGAGGCCGAGCACGCCAACCGCGCCAAGTCGGCCTTTCTCGCCACCATGAGCCACGAGATCCGCACGCCGATGAACGGCGTGATCGGCATGCTCGACGTGCTGCACCGGACCAGCCTGAAGGGCTACCAGGTGGAGATGGTCGACCTGATCCGCGACTCAGCGTTCTCGCTGCTCAGGATCATCGAAGACGTGCTCGACTTCTCGAAGATCGAAGCCGGCAAGCTCAGCATCGAGCAGGAGCCGATGCAGCTGGCGGACACAGTGGAAAAGGTTTGCGCGATGCTCGACCAGATGGCCGTCGACCGGGGCGCGGGGATCTCGATGTTCGTCGATCCGGCGATTCCTCGCACCGTGTCGGGCGACGAAACCCGCCTTCGCCAGGTCCTGGTCAACCTGATCAGCAACGCGATCAAGTTCTCGGGCGGGCGGGATCAGCCCGGACAGGTCTCGGTGCGGGTCGTGCTCGTCAAAGGCGATGGCGATGACGTGACGGTCGACCTGATCGTGGCCGACAACGGCATCGGCATGGACGAATCGACGCTGGCCCGACTGTTCACGCCGTTCTCGCAGGCCGACGTGTCGACCACGCGCCGTTTCGGGGGCAGCGGCCTCGGTCTGGCGATCACCGAGATGCTCGTCCACGTGATGGGTGGCGCGATCTCGGTCCAGAGCGTGGCCGGCCAGGGCTCGACCTTCACCGTGCACCTGCCTCTCACGGCCGTTGCCGACACCGGTGCCGAAGAGCAGCCTGTGCCGGTCGATCCGCTGCGCTGCCGCATCGTCGGCGACGAGCAACCGCTCGCCGACGACCTGGCCGCGACCCTGGCTCATGCCGGACATCATGTAGAGCGCTCGCCGGACCTGGCCGCGGCTGCCCGGGCCGCGCAGCCGCCGGGCCTGTGGTTGTGGCTGATCCTGCCCGGCCCCCCGGTTCCGCTGCCCGCCGAATTGCGCGCGATGGCGCCGGGCGGTTCCGGGGCGGAAACCCGGTTCATC
>JBDTNU010000520.1:0-3077 GCA_039933535.1 Caldimonas sp.
AGGTTCTCGAAGAACAGCTCGTTGGTCTCGTGGTTGACCATGTTCGCGATCGGCCGCACCGTCATGCCGCTTTTCTCGGCCTGTCGCAGATCGACCATGAAGATCGACATGCCTTCAGACTTCTTCTTCACGTCCGCGAGCGCTGTGGTGCGCGCCAGCAGGATCATCCAGTCAGAGTGCTGGACGCGAGAAATCCAGACCTTCTGCCCGTTGATCACATAGCGGTCGCCGCTCGCGCTCCTGACGGCGGTGGTCTTGATCCTGGTCGTGTCGGTACCGGTGCCGGGCTCGGTCACTCCCATCGATTGCAGCCGCCATTCGCCCGTGGCGATCTTCGGCAGGTAGAGCTGCTTTTGCGCCTGGCTGCCGTGGCGCAACAGCGTGCCCATGTTGTACATCTGGCCGTGGCAGGCGCCGGAGTTGCCTCCCGAGCGATTGATCTCTTCCATCACGACGCTCGCCTCGGCCAGCCCGAGCCCGGAGCCGCCGTATTCGGTCGGGATCATCGCGGCGAGCCAGCCGGCCTTCGTCAGCGCATCGACGAAGGCCTCGGGGTAGCCGCGCTTTTCGTCGATCTTGCGGTGGTACTCGTCGGGGAACCCGGCGCAGAGCGAACGCACTGCGTCACGGATGTCCTGGTACTGATCGGTCGTGTTCTTGAGCATCGGAGTCGCGTCGGGTCGATTGGGTCAGGCAAGCACGGCGCGCGCCGTCATCGCCAGGTGGCCGAGGTGGTTGCGCGCCCACAGCGCCACGCTTCCATCGGGCTCGCGTTTTCCGCAAATGGTGAACGAATCGATGTCGAACAACGGGCGCGCCGCCTTGAACTCGAACTGTGCGATCGCTGCATCAGGAATCTCGCGTCGAGCGAGGTCGAGCAGCAAGGTGGCGATCAGCGGGCCGTGAACGACCAGGCCCGGATAGCCCTCGACGCCGGTCGCGTAGTCGCGGTCGTAGTGAATGCGATGGCCGTTGAACGTCAACGCGGAATAGCGAAACAGAAGCACGGGGTCGGGCGTGATCGTGCGGGCAAACTGTTCGTCGGTGCGGGCGACCGTCGCGGCTGCCGCAGGAGCGCCCGGCTGCGCCAGACTGCGGTAGACGATGTCGTGTTCCTCGCGCACCGCGACGCCGCGGACGGTCGAGATTGCGTGGGCCACCGTGACGAACACGAGCGAGCCGCTTCGGCCTTGCTTGGCGTCGACGGTCTTGATCGTCGACAGGCGCGTCGCCGTGTCGCCGACGCAGAGCGCGCCGTCAAAAGACAGCCGACCACCGGCCCACATGCGACGTGGCAACAGGACCGGCGGAAGAAAGCCGCCGCGAGTCGGGTGCCCGTCCGCGCCGATGTCGCGCTCCAGTGCGTGTGGCCAGAAGTACAGCCAATGCGCGAGCGGTGGCAGGGGGCTGCCGATCGCCGGGGCTGGATCATCGGCGCGGTCGAGCGTCGCGATCCAGCCGTTCAGCGCGGCGGCCGTGATGGTGTCTTCGCGCCGCTCGGTTCGGCCAATCCACTGGCGGAGAGGATCAGAAGAACCGGCGGCGGAGGGATTGGTCACGGCGATGGTTCGTATCGAGCAGATCGCGAGCTTGCACCGCTCGGCCCCCTTCTGCAATTCGCCAATCCGAAAGACAGCATTCAGGTTCGGCGAACAGGCGGCCGCTTCTACGGGGTAACCCGGGCTTTGGGAAAGGCAAATTCACTGTCTGGCGGACGATCGTCTCGCGATCCCGAGAGGAAGCGGTACTGCGTAGTCAACCGGTCAGTCTCGGCCCACTTTCGGAAAGATGATCCCAGCGCCGTATGCATTGGCTTTCGAGAACACCGGCGCTACTTGGACCTTGCTTCCTTGCACTTAAAAATCTCGATCACGGTGTGATCACGCCCCGGGATTCGATAGACATTGACGATGTCATTTCCCGACAGTAGTTTGATTCCGTTCAATACGATCGGAGCATAGAGCGACTCCTTGTTGATGTCGGCAATGACGGCCCGAGGGAGCGTCTTCTTGTACCAAATCTCGACGTCGGCCAGTGCATCATTCGTATCGCTTGAATAGTGCATGCATTCCATTCCGTGCGGTCCGATGCGGAACTGGGAATCCATGATGCCCCCGTCATCTTTTGGATAAGTCGGGACACCCGTGGTATTTTTCTGCAGCTCTCGTGCTTGCGAATCAGAGGGCTGATAGACAGACAGCGCCGCAGACAAGGTCAAAAAAGCAAGTTGTGAACTCCGCATGGCAAATCTCCGTCGGTTGCTTCGGCCGTTGCGACCTATGGTTAGAACAGGAAAGCACGACGAGACCCGCCATTTGACAGCGTCGGCACCCCGGAATGAGGGTCGAAGCTGACTGGGGGTCGACGAACGACTGCATTTCAGTGCGATGCGAGATGGTCTTCAGACCGCACCCGCCCCCCCCCGAGTACCGCATCCGGCGCCTCGGTCATCAGCGCGTGCGCCACATGATCATGACGTCGTCGCCGTAAGTGCATCGGAGATCGCCTGCGCAGCAGTCGGTCCGACACCGGTTCCTCGCGCCAGCTTCAGAACCCCGCAGCCTGCCCGTCTCTTCGCGGATCGCTGGCCGCGACGTAACCCTCGACGCCCGGGTCGCCGAGGCGCCAAATGAACTGGCCGGCGCCGAAGTCCTGGTAGCTGTCGTCGATCACGGTGGCTTGATGGCCGCGCTCGAGCAGGCCCTGCACGGTGGCCGGCGGCATCGCCGCCTCGACGTTGATCTCGAGGCCGTGATTGAAGCGCCAGCGCGGCGCATCGCAGGCGGCCTGCGGCTGCTGGCCGTGCACGAGCATGCGCGCGAGCGTCTGCAGATGGCCTTGCGGCTGCATGTTGCCGCCCATCACGCCGAAGCTCATCTGCGGCTTGCCGTCTCGCGTGAGGAAGGCGGGGATGATGGTATGGAAGGGGCGCCTGCCGGGCGCCACGCAGTTCGGGCTGTCCGGGTCGAGCACGAAGCCGTGGCCGCGGTTCTGCATCGAGAGGCCCCAGCCCGGCACGACGACGCCCGAGCCGAAGCCCATGTAGTTGCTCTGGATGAAGCTGACCATCATGCCGC
>JBDTNU010000521.1:0-3072 GCA_039933535.1 Caldimonas sp.
ACCTCGAGGGCTTCGAGACCGTGACCGTCCAGTTTCCGGCGTTCGAAGTGGGCAGTGCTCGCCTCGACGAGCTCGCGCGCTGGATTCTCGGCGAGCCGAACCACTTCCTGCGCGACGGGCAGGGGCTGCGCCGGGTCGAGTTCTGAGAGTGCCGCTACTCGGGTTTGCCGCTCTCCGCGTAGCTGACGAGACGCCTTGCCTGCTCGGCAAGAACGCCGTCGACCGGCCCGGCAAGCGCCTGCAGTCCGGCCGCCTCGTTGCCGCTGACGCGATACGTGACCAGCAGGATCGTCTTGCCATCCTTTTCGGAGATCGCAAACGTCAGCACCGCGTTGACGGCCAGTGCCTGCAGCGGGCCGAGCGCGCCCTGGAGCCGCAGCACGCTGTCTTCCGTGGCGAGGATCACGCGGGCGTGCTCGACCGAGTTGGCGCCCCAGCGCTCGCAGAAGCACCCCGAGGGCTGCCGTGACAGGCTGAGGTTGGCGGCGCTGCCCGACCAGGTGTGCGCAGAGTTCCACCATTTGTCGACGTCGCCGAGCGCCTCGTAGATCCGGTGCGGCCCGGCCTTGACCTCGTAGCGCAGGCTGACCAGAAAGCCCGAAGGCGACACGTCCGAGGTGGCCGCGCCCGCCGGGCCGCTCAGCGCCATCGAAGCAGCCGCCGCAAGGGCGAAACCGACGGCGCGCAGGAAACACTTCATTTCCATCCTCCGATCAGCGCTCCCATGAGCGTGTACGTGACGACCTGGCAGCCGCCGTTGATGAGCCAGAGTTTGAGCGATCGCTGCTCGAACAGGTAGATGATGGCCAGCGACATGCTGACCCAGCCGAGCCCGGCGGCGAAGCCGGCGAAAGCACCGAAGGCCAATGTCGCCTTGGCGCCGAGGAAGGCCGCAAGGTTGAAGGCCATGACGAGCGAGCACAGGAACGACAGCGCGAACACCTTGCCGAGCCGGGCGCTGCGCAGCTGCGTCTCGCTGAGCCCGGCCTCCTGCATCCAGTGCCGGGCGAACAGCAGGGGCGAATACCAGGCGCCGCCGATGACGAAGCTGACCAGGGCGGCGGCAAGGACGGCCGGATAATTGAACTGGACGGGTTCCATCGCGGTAGCTCCTTCGTGTTGCAGCGATGCACCAGCATCGGCTCGCCGCACGGCCACCGCAACCGCTCCCGACTCAAGGTGAAGATGCCCCTGCCGAAGCGCGACGAGGCGCTGCCGAACCCGTCGCTCGGCGACGGACCGATCATGGCCATCGGCATCCCGGCGTTCGGCCTGGCGATCCCCCTGCTGACCGGGCTCTACGGGACGCTGACGCCCGCCGACTTCGCCTTCTGGGCCGGTTGCTTCTATTTCGTCGGCCTCTCGGCCGCCATCTGGCTCGGCAACCGCTGGCTGCTCCTGCAGCAGCGCCGCCACCTCGACTGGTTTGCCCAGCCGGCGCGAAAGCTGATGATGCTGATCGCGGCCAACGTGCTCTACACCGCACCGCTCACCGTGGCCTGGATCGCCGGCTGGTATCGGCTGCTCGGCCTGCCGATCGATGTCTCGGCGCTGCAACTGGTGGCGCTGACCAACGTAATCTGTGTCGTGTTCGTGACCCACGCCTACGAAACCGTTTTCCTCATCCGTGAGCGCGAGACCGACATGACGCGGTTCGAGCGCCTCGAGCGCAGCCGGGTCGAGGGCGAGCTGGCGGCGCTGACTGCGCAGATCGATCCGCACTTCCTGTTCAACAGCCTCAACACCCTCGGCCACGTGATCGCCCACGACCCGGTGCGGGCACGCGACTTCTGCGACCGGCTTGCGGAGGTCTATCGCTACGTTCTCGCCTGCCGCGGCCAGCAGCTCGTGTCGGTGCGCGACGAGCTCGAGTTCGTCCACAACTACTACGCCCTGCTCGCCCTGCGCTTCGGCTCGGCGATCGAGCTCGTCGTCGACACGCAGATCCAGGGCGCCCATCCTCCATCCGACGACCGCTCGCGCATTCCGCCGCTGGCCTTGCAGACACTGCTCGAGAACGCCGTCAAGCACAACCGCTTCGACGCCGCCTTCCCGCTCGGCATGCGCCTGTCGCGGCTCGGCGACGCGGTTCGCTTCACGCACGAGAAACGGCCGCGCAGCAGCAGCCGGCCCGGCGCCGGCGTCGGCCTCGCCAACCTCGACGAGCGCTGCCGGCTGCTCACCGGCCGGGGCCTCGACATCGACCGCGCGGGCACGCACTTCGCGGTGACCGTGCCGCTTGTCGCGCCATGAAGCTGTTCCTGGCCGAAGACGAAGCGCCGGCGCGCGAGCGGCTGATCGAGACGATCGCGCGCGTGGAGCCCGGCGCGAGGATCGTCGGCGTCGCCGCTTCGGTGCGCGAAGCCCGCGCCTGGATGAGCGCCCATCCGCCGCCCGACCTGATGCTGCTCGACGTCCAGCTCGCCGACGGTCTGTCCTTCGAGCTGTTCACGCAGCAGGAGGTGCGCTGCCCGGCGATCTTCGCGACGGCCTACGACGAGTTCGTGCTCGATGCCTTCAAGGCGAACGCGATCGACTATGTGCTCAAGCCGGTCAGCGACGAGGCGATGGCCCAGGCCTTCGCCAGCTACCGTCGTTTGCGCACGCACTTCGGCGCCGACGTCGCCCGGCTCGCCGCAGACCTGGCCGCCGCACCCGGCAGGTCACGACAGCGGATCCTGGCCAGGAGCGGCGGCAGCTTCGTGAGCGTGCGCCTCGACGAGGTCGCCTGCTTCGTCTCCGTCGACAAGTCGACCTTCGCGATCGGCCTCGACGGCAAGCGCCACCTCGTCGACGACACGCTGGCGCAACTCTCGGACGAGCTCGATCCACGGCGCTTTTTCCGGATCAACCGGCAGGTCATCGTCGCCGCGACGGCGGTACTGGGCTTTCGGCCTTCCGGAAAAGGGCGGCTCGTGCTGCAGCTGGCGCCCGCCACCGGCGCCGATGTCACCGTGACCGTGACCCAGGAGCGCGCGACCGCCTTCCGGCAATGGCTGGCGTCCTGAACGGCCCCGTGGAAGCGAGGCCACAGGCGCCCGGTAGACTCTCGTTCTTTCGCGCCCGTCTGTG
>JBDTNU010000522.1:0-3054 GCA_039933535.1 Caldimonas sp.
TCGCCTTCTCGACCTTCGCCGCGAGGTGATGGTCGATGAACGGGCCTTTCTTCAGGGAACGAGTCATGGCCGTTTCTCTTTACTTCTTGCGGCGCGCGACGATCATCGTCTGCGTGCGCTTGTTGTTGCGCGTGCGGTAGCCCTTGGTGAGCGTGTTCCACGGCGAGACCGGAGCCTGGCCCTCGCCGGTGCGGCCTTCGCCGCCGCCGTGCGGGTGGTCCACCGGGTTCATGGCGACGCCGCGAACCGTCGGGCGGATGCCCTTCCAGCGCTTGGCGCCGGCCTTGCCGTAGTGGCGCAGGCTGTGCTCTTCGTTCGACACCTCGCCGATCGTGGCACGGCAGTCGATGTGGATCTTGCGCACCTCGCCCGAGCGCAGCCGTAGCTGCGCGTAGGTGCCTTCACGCGCCAGCAGCGTCACCGAGGCGCCGGCCGAGCGCGCCATCTGCGCGCCCTTGCCGGGCAGCATCTCGATGCAATGGATGATCGAGCCGACCGGGATGTTGCGGATCGGCAGGGTGTTGCCGGCCTTGATCGGCGCCTCGGGGCCGGAGACGATCGTCGAGCCGACCTCGAGGCCGCGCGGGGCGATGATGTAGCGCCGCTCGCCGTCGGCATACACCACCAGGGCGATGTGGGCGGTGCGGTTCGGGTCGTACTCGATGCGCTCGACCTTCGCCGGGATCGCGTCCTTGTTGCGCACGAAGTCGACGACGCGGTAGTGGTGCTTGTGGCCACCGCCCTTGTGCCGGATCGTGATGTGGCCGTTGTTGTTGCGGCCCGAGTTCTGCATCTGCGGCTCGAGCAGCGATGCTTCGGGCCGGCCCTTGTACAGGTGCGGATGCGTGACCTTGACGACCGCACGCCGCCCCGGCGACGTCGGCTTGACCTTGATGACGGGCATTTACGCGCCCTCCCCGGAGAAGTTCAGCTCCTGGCCGGCGGCCAGCGAGACGTAGGCCTTCTTGATGTGATCGCGCCGGCCGATCGATTTGCCGAAGCGCTTGACCTTGCCCTTGTGCTGCACGGTCTGCACCGACTCGACGGTGACCTTGAACATCAGCTCGACCGCCGCCTTGATTTCGGGCTTGGTGGCGTCGCGCATCACCTTGAACAGCACCTGGTTGTGCTTCTCGGCGGCCATCGTCGCCTTCTCGCTGACGATCGGCGCGATCAGCACTTGCGTGAGGCGGCCTTCGGCGTGCGCCGAGCGCTTGGCGCCGGCGTCGACCTTCTTGGCGGCCGGCTTCTTCGCCACGGGAGGCTTCGCCGGCTTCATCGCTTTCGCCGGCTTGGCGGCGGCGGCCTTGTCGGCTTTCGGGTCGGCAGCCTTGGCTGGTTTCGGATCGGCCTTGACCGCTTTTGCCGCCTTGGCGGCTTCCGGTGCCGTGCTCATGACAGCATCTCCTTCAGTTGCTCCATCGCGCCCTTGGTGACGAGCACCTTCTTGTAGTGCACGAGGGCGAGCGGATCGGCGTAGCGCGGCTCGACGATGAGCACGTTGGCGAGGTTGCGCGACGCCATGATCAGGTTGTCGGCCATCTGGTCGGTGATGACGAGCACCGAGTCGAGGCCCATCGACTTGAACTTCTGCGCCAGGCCCTTGGTCTTCGGCGAGTCGACGGTCAGCGAGTCGACGACGGCCAGGCGGCCTTCGCGCGCGAGCTGCGACAGGATCGCCGCCATGCCGGCGCGGTACATCTTCTTGTTCACCTTCTGGGTGAAGTTCTCGTCCGGGCTGTTCGGGAAGATCCGGCCGCCTCCGCGCCACAGCGGCGACGAGGTCATGCCGGCGCGGGCGCGGCCGGTGCCCTTCTGGCGCCACGGCTTCTTGGTCGAGTGCTTGACCATCGCCCGGTCGAGCTGGGCGCGCGTGCCGAGGCGCGCATTGGCCTGGAACGCGACGACGATCTGGTGCACCAGCGCTTCGTTGTAGTCGCGCGCAAAGACCGTGTCGGGCGCTTCGACCTTCGAGGTCGACTGGCCCTGGTCGTTGAGGAGTTCGATCTGCATCAGTTCGCTCCCTTCTTGACCGCGCCCTTGGGCGGCGCCTTGACCGCCGGGCGCACCACCACATGGCCGTTCTTCGCCCCCGGGACGGCGCCGCGCACGAGCAGCAGCTGGCGCGCTTCGTCGATGCGGACGATGTCGAGGTTCTGGGTGGTCTTGGTGACGTTGCCGCGCTGCCCGCTCATCTTCTTGCCCGGAAACACGCGGCCCGGGTCCTGCGCCATCGAGATCGAGCCGGGCACGTTGTGCGAACGGCTGTTGCCGTGCGAGGCGCGCTGCGACTTGAAGTTGTGGCGCTTGATCGTGCCGGTGAAGCCCTTGCCGATCGAGGTGCCCTGCACGTCGACCCACTGGCCGACCGAGAACACGCTGACCGGAACCTGCGAGCCGAGCTTGTACTCGGCGGCAACGGCAGCGGCGACGCGGAATTCCCTCATCATTTCGCCGGCGACGACGCCGGCCTTGGCGAGGTGCCCCGCTTCGGGCTTGGTTACCCGCGACGCCTTCTTCTCGCCGAAGACGACCTGGAGCGACGAATAGCCGTCGGTTTCGGTGGTCTTGACCTGGGCGACGCGGTTGTTCGAGACGTCGAGCACGGTCACGGGAATCGCGTCACCGTCGTCGGTGAAGACGCGCATCATGCCCACCTTGCGGCCGAGAAGGCCAAGGCGCTCATCGACGTAAGCCGGGGGGCTAGAGGTCGTGGTCATCAATGTTCTCCAGCTGCGAAAAAGCAGCCTTTGTTGCGACGCCCGACATCGATTGGCCGGGCTGATTACAAATCACCGTCAGGCGGTGATTTCGTGATGATGAAACCGCCGACGTAACGGCAATTTCAGTGAAGCCTGCGAGTATATCAGCAGGACTACTGGAGCTTGATCTCGACGTCGACACCGGCCGGCAGGTCGAGCTTCATCAGCGCATCGACCGTCTTGTCGGTCGGGTCGACGATGTCCATCAGGCGCTGGTGGGTGCGGATCTCGAACTGGTCGCGCGAGGTCTTGTTGACGTGCGGCGAACGCAGGATGTCGAAACGCTGCATGC
>JBDTNU010000523.1:0-3054 GCA_039933535.1 Caldimonas sp.
GCCGACCACTACGACGGCGTCATCACCGCGATGGAAGCCCGCGGCCTGCGCGTGATCCCGGCGTTCGCGACCGGGCTCGACTCGCGTCCGGCGATCGAGAGCTTCTTCTTCCGAGAAGGGCGCCCGACGATCGACGCGCTGGTCTCGTTGACCGGCTTTTCGCTCGTCGGCGGCCCTGCCTACAACGACGCGAAGTCGGCGGAAGAAGTGCTCGGCCGCCTCGACGTGCCCTATCTCAGCGTGACCCCGGTCGAGTTCCAGACGCTCGACCAGTGGGGCGCTTCTTCGCGCGGCCTGATGCCGGTCGAGTCGACCATGATGGTCGCGATTCCCGAGCTCGACGGCGCGACCGGGCCGATGGTGTTCGGCGGCCGCGGAAGCGCCAGCCAGATCGCGTGTACCGGTTGCTCGCACGGCTGCAAATTCGAGAACGTCGCCGGCGGCCACGACATGCACAGCTGCATCGAGCGCGCCGACACGCTGGCGGCCCGTGTCGGCCGGCTCGTCGACCTGCGCCGCTCGGAGCGGGCCACGCGCAAGATCGCGACCGTCATCTTCAACTTTCCGCCGAACGCCGGCAACACCGGCACCGCCGCTTTCCTCGGCGTGTTCGAGTCGCTCTTCAACACGCTGGCGGCGATGCAGCGGGAGGGCTACACGGTCGAGATGCCGGCCAGCGTCGACGCCTTGCGCGATTGCATCATCAAGGGCAATGCCGAGCGCTACGGCGCACAGGCCAACGTCCACGCAAGGATCGCGGTCGACGATCACGTCCGGCGCGAAAAACACCTCAAGGAGATCGAGGCGCAGTGGGGCTCCGCGCCCGGCAAGCAGCAAAGCGACGGACGAACGATCTTCGTGCTCGGCGAGCGCTTCGGCAACGTCTTCGTCGGCGTGCAGCCGGCCTTCGGGTACGAAGGCGACCCGATGCGCCTGCTGTTCGAAAAAGGCTTCGCACCGACCCACGCCTTCTCCGCGTTCTATCGCTGGCTGCGCGAGGACTTCGGCGCCGACGCGGTGCTGCACTTCGGCACCCACGGTGCGCTCGAGTTCATGCCCGGCAAGCAGAGTGGCATGTCGGCCGGCTGCTGGCCGGACCGGCTCATCGGCGACCTGCCCAACTTCTATCTCTACGCCTCGAACAATCCGTCCGAGGGAACGATCGCCAAGCGGCGCGCGGCGGCGACGCTGATCAGCTACCTCACTCCCCCGGTCGCACAGGCCGGGCTGTACAAGGGACTGGTCGACCTCAAGGCGCTGCTCGTGCGCTATCGCGGCCTCGAGCCCGACCAGCGAGATGAAGCCTGCGAGCTCGAAACGCTGATCCAGGCCCAGGCTGCCGAGCTCGATCTCGCTCATGCAGAGCCGGCCTGGCAGGAAGGCGCGCGCCAACGCGTCGCGCGCCTCGGCGAAGCGGTGCTCGAGCTCGAATACACCTTGATTCCTTACGGCCTGCATGTGGTCGGCCAGGCACCGTCGGCGGCGGAGCGCGTCGATATGCTGCTCTCGCTCGCCGAGGCCTCGCACGGCATGCGACCCGAGCGTGCCGTCATCGAAGCGCTGGTCGCAGGCCGCACGCCCGAGCTCGCGCTGGCCGATGGCGGGGCCGCCCCGAGCGCGGCGACTTCGGCTGTGCTGGCCGAGCTCGCCGCGGCCGATCGCCTGCTGGCCGAAGACCACGAGATCGACGGCCTGCTGCGCGCCCTCGACGGCCGCTTCCTGCGTCCCGCTCCGGGCGGTGACCTGCTGCGCACGCCATCGATCCTGCCGACCGGCCGCAACGTGCACGGCTTCGATCCGTTCCGAATCCCCAGCGCCTATGCGGTGCAGGATGGCGCACGCCAGGCCGAACGACTCCTGAGCAAGCACACCGGCGACGGCCACGCCTTCCCCGAATCGATCGCGATGGTGTTGTGGGGCACCGACAACCTGAAGAGCGAAGGCGGGCCGATCGCCCAGGCATTGGCGCTGATGGGCGCCCGCCCGCGTTTCGACAGCTACGGCCGGCTCGCCGGCGCCGTGCTCGTGCCGCTCGAACAACTCGGCCGGCCGCGCGTCGACGTCGTGATCACGCTGTCGGGCATCTTCCGCGACCTGATGCCGCTGCAGGTCAAGCTGCTTGCCGAGGCCGCCTTCCTTGCCGCCGGCGCCGAAGAGCCGATCGAAAGCAATTTCGTTCGCAAGCACGCCCTCGCGTTCCTGGCGGAGCACGGCGGCGACATGGAAACCGCGGCCTTGCGCGTCTTCGGCAACGCCGAAGGCGCCTACGGCTCGAACGTGAACAGCCTGGTCGACAACAGTCGCTGGGAAGACGGCGACGAACTCGCCGAGACCTACACGCGCCGCAAGGGCTTCGCCTACGGTCGCGCCGGCCGCCCGATGCAGCAGCCGACCTTGCTGAAAAGCGTGCTGGCCGGCGTCGATCTCGCCTACCAGAACCTCGATTCGGTAGAGCTCGGCGTGACCACGATCGATACCTACTTCGACACGCTCGGCGGCATCAGCCGCGCGATCAAGCGCGCCAAGGGCGTCGACGCCGAAGTCGCGCCCGTCTACATCGGCGACCAGACGCGCGACAGCTCGGGCGGCGGCACGGTCCGCACGTTGAGCGAGCAAGTCGCCATCGAGACCCGGACCCGCATGCTCAACCCGAAGTGGTACGAAGGCATGTTGAAGCACGGCTACGAAGGCGTGCGCCAGATCGAGGTGCACGTGACCAACACGATGGGCTGGTCGGCCACCACCGGACAGGTCCAACCCTGGGTCTACGAGCAGCTGAGCGAGACCTTCGTCCTCGACCCCGCCATGCGCGAGCGTCTCTCGAAGCTGAATCCGACTGCTTCGGCAAAGGTCGCCAACCGATTGATCGAGGCCTCGGAACGCAAGTTCTGGAAGCCCGACGCCAAGGTGCTGGAGGCGCTTCGGCGCGCCGGCGAAGAACTCGAGGATCGGCTCGAAGGCATCTACGAGGGAGCACCGGCATGAGCTGCCGGCCCGCTCTCAAGGCGAACAACGAAGCGCGCAGCGCGAAGGAACAACAATGAGCCTCGACAC
>JBDTNU010000524.1:0-3051 GCA_039933535.1 Caldimonas sp.
AGCACGACCATCGGGTCCTTGCCGTGCATGATGACGTTGCCGGCGCGAATTTCCTGAGCGATTTTCATGGTCGGATCTATGCGTTCGAGGTTGATTGCGCGCTGGCCCACGCCCGGCGCAAAGCCTTCGATTCTATCGTTTCGAGGCGACGAATTCGATCAGCGCGGTCGTCAGGTCGTGTTGCCCCGCAAGGCGATCGCGCCACGAACGGCAATGTGCAGCCCAGGCGTTGGCCTCGGGCAACGCAAAACGGGTCGCTGCGGCGCCTTTGCACAGTCCGTTCCAGCGCGCGAACAGCTCACGGGTGCCCGCGGCCGGCAGCGCCGGCGCATCCTGCAGGAAGCGATCGAGAAACGCATCGAGCTTTGCGGCATGAGCGCCGTCGTCCTGGGGATAGATCTGCCAGACGAAGGGCGCGCCGGCCCAGATCGCGCGAATCAGCGAATCCTCGCCGCGCACGAAGTTGAGGTCGCAGGACCAGAGGAGGCGGTCGAATTCGGGCTGGGTCAGAGCGGGCAGGCGGACGGCGCGCAGGTCGCCGCGTCGCAGGTCGGGTCCGAGCACGGCAAGCACCTGGTTCGTGGCTGGGCCAGGCGTGAGCAGGAGCAGGGTCGTCGCCTGTGACAACACGCCGAGCAGAGTATCGATCGCGGCGTTTTCGTAGCAGAAGAGGCTGACGCAACGCTCGCCTTCTCGCCGCGCGACCCCTTTTGCCGCAAGCCAGTCGCGACCGTTGCCGAAGTCATGTCGGCGTTCGAGCAAGCCCGGTTCGCGGAGCAGGCCGCCGGTGCGCTCGCCGAAGCCGGGGTAGAAGAACCAGGTCGGACGCGCTTCGCCGGCCATTGAGAAATGCGGCGACGGCAGGCCGTGCGAGCGTTCGACGAAGTCCTCGGCACTCAGGTGCTCCACGTCGATGCAGACCGGCGGCACCGCGGTCGCGTCGAGCCTCGCGACAACATGTTGCGGGAACCCACAACCGAAGGTCTCGACCAGCACATCCCCCAGCGTTGCCATCTCGTGGTCCCACCCGACCACGTCGACCCCCGGTGCACCGTCGGGCGCCATCCAGGCCAGCGCACGAGCATCGTCGACCGCCAGGCGAACGATCTCGCCACGCCCGGCCAGGTCGGCAGCAAGTCGCCAGGCGAAGCCGATATCGCCGAAGTTGTCGACGACACGGCAGAAGATGCTCCATCGCATCGCGGCCATTATCGAAGTCCTTCGGCCCGCCGGAAACGGTCGCGGCACAATCGTTCTCGATGACTGACGAGACCGTCGAACCCGCAGCCGATTCGCACGCCGAGCGGCGCGAACGCCTGCTCGCCGAAGTCGCTGCCCTGCCCAATCTGCCGGGCGTCTATCGCTATTTCGACGCCAATGGCGGCCTGCTCTACGTCGGCAAGGCGCGCGACCTGAAGAAGCGGGTCTCGACCTACTTCAACCGGCGCCACGCGAACAGCGATGCCGCGATCTGGACCGGCCACATGGTCTCGCGCATCGCGCGCATGGAGACGACCGTCGTACGGTCCGAGGCCGAGGCGCTGCTGCTCGAAAACAACCTCATCAAGACGCTGGCGCCGCGCTTCAACATCCGCTTCGTCGACGACAAGAGCTACCCGTATCTGAAGATCGAGTCGCATCGCTTCCCGCGCGTCGCCTACTACCGCGGCTCGGTCGACAAGAAGCATCGCTACTTCGGTCCCTTTCCGAGCGCCTGGGCGGTGAAGGACTCGATCCAGCTGCTGCAGAAGGTGTTTCATCTGCGCACCTGCGAGGACACGGTCTTCGCCAACCGCACGCGGCCCTGCCTGCTCTACCAGATCAAGCGCTGCTCGGGCCCGTGCGTCGACTACATCGGCCCCGAAGACTACGCGCGCGATGTCGCCAACGCGGAGCGCTTCCTGCAGGGTGAGCAGCAGGAGCTGGTGGACTCGCTGCAGGCACAGATGATGGCGCGGGCCGACGCATTGCAGTTCGAGCAGGCGGCCGAGATCCGCAACCAGATCGGCTCGCTGGCTCGCGTGCTGCATCAGCAGTCGGTGGAAGACAACACGGGCGCGCGCACCAAGGATGCCGACATCCTGGCCGTCAAGGTCGATGGCGGCCGGGCCTGCGTCAACCTGGCGATGGTTCGCGGCGGCCGGCATCTCGGTGACCGGCCCTACTTTCCGAAGCAGGTCGAGAACGCGATCGAGGTCGCACGCGAAGAGGAAGGCGATGATCCGGGACAGGCGGAGCCGGCGCCCGCCGAGGTGCGCGTGCTCGAAGCCTTCATCGCCCAGCACTACCTCGAGGGTGGCCTTCCGCCTTTGCTGATCGTCAGCCACGCGGTCGACAAGTCGCTGGTCGAGGCGCTGGCAGCGCAAAGCGGGGTTCGGGTCGCAGTGCAGCACCAGCCGCGCGAGCAGCGTCGCGCCTGGCTCGACATGTGCGTCAAGGGCGCGGCCCTTCGCCTGGCGCAGTTGCTGGCTGAAGAAGGCTCGCAGCAGGCACGTACCCGCGCCCTGGTCGATGCGCTCGACCTCGCGGTCGAAGACCTCCATGCGTTTCGGGTCGAGTGTTTCGACGTCAGCCACACCGGCGGCGAATCGACGCAAGCCTCGTGCGTGGTCTTCGAAGCGCACAAAGTGCAGAGCGCGCAGTACCGCCGCTACAACATTGCGGGCATCACGCCGGGCGACGACTACGCCGCCATGCGCCAGGTGCTGACGCGTCGCTATTCCAAGCTGGTCGAGGCGGCGAGCCAGGGCCTCGCGCGATTGCCGGACATCGTGCTCGTCGATGGCGGCAAAGGGCAGGTCGGCGTGGCCCGCGAAGTGTTCGAGGAGCTCGGCATCGAGCTTTCGCGCATCGTCGGCGTCGAGAAGGGCGAGGGTCGAAAGGTCGGTCTCGAAGAGCTCGTCTTTGCAGATGGGCGGCCCAAGATCGGACTCGGCCGCGAATCGGCGGCCCTGATGCTGGTGGCGCAGATCCGCGACGAGGCGCATCGCTTCGCAATCACCGGAATGCGGGCGCGCCGTGCCAGTGTGCGCACCGGGGCGAGCCGGCTCG
>JBDTNU010000525.1:0-3044 GCA_039933535.1 Caldimonas sp.
TGCCGAGCTGGCGCTCGAGGCCGCCGATGCCGGTCATGCAGAACACGCAGCCGACCGCGCAGCCCACCTGGCTCGATACGCACAGGCCGCCGCGCGGCAGCAGCACGGACTCGACCGTGCGGCCGTCGTGCAGGCCGACGAGCAGGCGCCGCGACCCGTCGGCGCCGGCATGGTCGGCACGCAGCACGGCCAGCGCGCGCAGCTCGGCTTCGAGCGCGGGCAGTGCCGTGCGCAGCGCGAGCGGCAGGAAGTCCTCGGGACGCCGCCTGCCCTGCGCCTGCGGCTCGGCCCGCGACCACTGGCGCAGCACGCGCTGCTCGTGCACGGGTCGCGCGCCGAGGGCGCGCAGGCGTTGGCGTAGGGCTTCGATGTGCATGGCGCAGATTGGGGGAGGGTAGGGGCGGCGAGCGCCGGCCGATTCTCGCGCCAGGTGCCGCCTGCTGCGCGCCACAATCGGCAGCCTGCTCGCGGCGCCGATGCACGCAACTCATCTCTGAAATCCGACGCTCCGCGCGTCCCACCAGGAGCTTCGCAAATGTTCTCTCACATCATGGTCGGCACCAACGATCTGGCGCGGGCCAAGTCGTTCTACGACGCGCTCCTCGGCACACTGGGCGTGCCCGCCGGGGCGGTCGATCGCCACCGCATCTTCTGGCGCACGCCGTCGGGTGTCTTCTCGGTGTCGGTGCCGATCGACGGGCAAGCTGCCACGCTGGGCAACGGCAGCACCATCGGCTTCACCTGCCAGTCGGCAGAGCAGGCCGATGCCTGGCACGCCGCGGGACTCGCCCATGGCGGCACGACTTGCGAAGAGCCTCCGGGCATGCGCGAGGGCTCCGTCGGCAAGCTCTACCTGGCCTATCTGCGCGACCCCGACGGCAACAAGCTCTGCGGTCTCTACCGCATGCCTCGGGCTTCTTGAGGCCGGCGCATCCCCACCGGAGAAAGAGATGACAGCAGGACGGACCAAGGGCCTGATGTTCGCGGCGGTAGCCGTCGCTGCCCTTCAGATCTGGAGCCCTGCGCAGGCCGGGCCGTCGAGCTGGGCGGCCGCGCGTTCGGTTCGGGCGACCGATGTCGACTGCGGCACGCATCGGATCCTCTTGCTGAAGGGGAGCTCGGCGAATGCGCCGGCGCCGGCCGGGTCGTCGGGCTGCCGATCGTCGGAACTCACATTCTGGGAGGTCGACATCTCGAAGGCGCTTCTCGCTGCCGACTACCGGAAGCCGTTCGCCAGCTCTGATGTCGCCGCGCGCTACATCTTTTGCAGCCAGTCCGGCGCGCTCATCATGCTCGGCAGCGAATCGCAAGTAGAGCAGTTGATCAGGCAGTTCCCGGCGCCACCGGGATGTACCTCCGCGAAGCGGAGCTACCGAGCGGTCTCCAGCGTCGGCACCATTCCTTTCGCCAGTGCCGAGAGAAAGCAGATGACCGTCGCCGAGAGCCTGGCCATGCACCAGAAGGAGCGCAACCAGGTGATCGCCGACTGCAATGCGAGCCCTTCGTGCCTGGCGGACTTGCGAAGGATGCAGAGCAACTCGGGAAGAAAGATCTACACCTGCCCGCCCGGATCCACCCTGCAAGGCTCTTCCGACAATCCTTACGCCACGTGCAAGCGTTACTAGCGACGTGATCGGCCTTCCGTGGTGCGAGGACGCAGCCTCGCGAGAAAATCCACGCATGCTTCATTTCCGTTGCGTTCTGCAGCACGCCGCACTTGCGATGTTGGTAGGGAGCGGTGCGGCACAGGCCGCCGACTTCACGATCGCCAGCCGACGAGCCGACTTCGAGCGCCTCGTCCAGGCGGTCGCAGAGGACCATGTCTACCTTCAGGACGGCGGCCACTGCTGGGCCGACGCCCGCGCCCGTTACGCCGCGCGCGTCGATGCGGCCGATACCGGCGACGCATGGCGCCGTGTGCTTGAAGACGTGCTCGACGAGCTGCACGACTTCCACGCCGGCATTCACCCCGAGAGCGAAGCCGTCCGCCTGGCGGTGCCAAGCTCGGCCGATCTCTGGGCCCAGTGGCAGGGAGACCGCGCCATCGTCACGGCCGTGCGCGCCGGCAGTGATGCAGCGCGTGCCGGCGTGCAGATCGGCGACGAGGTCGTGCGCGTCGACGGCACGCCCATGCTCGCCGCAGCGCAAGCCGAGCTGCACTGCGACGCCGCACGCGGAAACGCCGGGGCGCGGCGCTGGGCACTGCTCGCCACACTGGCCGGCCGTCGCGGCACCCCGCGTCAACTGCAGTTGCGCACATCGACCGGAGCCACACGCACTGTCGAACTGCCGGCAACGCGCCGCTTCGAGCGCGCCGCTGAACTCGTCACCACGCAACGGCTCTCGACAGATGCGGCACTGATCCGACTCAACAACTCGCTCGGCCAGCAGGAGACGGTCTCTGCATTCGACGCCGCGCTGGCGACCGTGCGCGACGTACGCGGCCTGATCCTCGACCTGCGCGACGTCCCGAGCGGCGGCAACAGCTCGGTCGCGCTCGGCATCATGGGGCGCTTCGTCGCGACGCGCATGCCCTACCAGCGGCATCGCATCCCGAACTTCGGGCAGGCCGACGTCGAGCGCAACTGGGTCGAGGAGGTTCAGGCGCGTGGCCCGTTCACCTACACCGGTCGGCTCGTCGTGCTGGTCGATGCGTGGACTGGCAGCATGGGCGAAGGCATGGCGATCGGGCTGGACGGAATGAAACGCGCGACGGTCGTCGGCAGTGCGATGGCCGGACTGGCCGGAGCGGTCGAGCACACGGCCTTGCCCGCCACGGGGATCAGCGTGCAGTTCCCGATCGAGCAACTGTTTCACCTCGATGGCACGCCGCGCCACCGGTGGCGGCCGCCCGTCGAGGTCAACCCGGTGAACGGCCGAGACGTCCTGCTCGAGCGCGCATTGGCCGAACTGCGATCGGCCCGCTGACCCACCGCAGTTCAGAAGCCGCCGGGCAACGGCATCGCGGATTCAGGGCGCCACGGGAACGGCCGCAGGCCGACGATCGCGCAGCTCGTCGACGAGCACGCGCGTGTTCTCGGAAT
>JBDTNU010000526.1:0-3044 GCA_039933535.1 Caldimonas sp.
GGCGTGCCGATCGGCGTCGTGATCCGCGGCCTCGCCAACGCGTGCGAGCGGGCCGAACGCGAGCTCGGCGTGTCCAGCGGTCTGATCCTCTGCTTCCTGCGCCACCTGAGCGAGGAAGACGCGCTGCAGACGCTTCACGACGCGCTGCCTTATCGCCAGTCGATCATCGGCGTCGGCCTCGACAGCAGCGAGCGCGGTCATCCGCCGGAGAAGTTCGCCCGGGTCTTCGACGAGGCCGGCAAGCTCGGCCTGCACCGCGTCGCCCACGCCGGCGAAGAGGGTCCGCCGGCCTACATCGAAAGCGCGCTCGACGTCCTGCACGTCGAGCGGATCGATCATGGCGTGCGGTGCCTCGAAGACCCGGCACTGGTCAGGCGACTCGCCGCCGCGCGCATGCCGCTCACGGTCTGCCCGCTGTCGAACGTCAAGCTCTGCGTCTATCCGGTGATGGAAGCGCATGCCTTGCCCGCGCTGCTCGACGCCGGCATCTGCGCCACCATCAATTCCGACGACCCCGCCTACTTCGGCGGCTACATCAACGACAACTTCGTCGCCACGTTCGAGGCGCTGCCGCAACTCGGCGCAGCCGAAGCCTATCTGCTTGCGAAGAACAGCTTCGAAGCGAGCTTTGTCGACGTCGCGGCAAAGCGCTCGATGACCGTGCTGCTCGATCAGACCTTTGCGGGCTTCGACTGACGTCGATGCTCGAGCTCCTTTCCGATCCCAACGCCTGGATCGCGCTGGCCACGCTCACCGCGCTCGAGCTCGTGCTCGGCATCGACAACATCGTCTTCATCTCGATCCTGGTCGACAAGCTGCCGGCGGCCGAGCAGAAGCGGGCGCGCCTGATCGGCCTGTTTCTCGCGATGTTCATGCGCGTCGGCCTGCTGCTCGTGCTCTCGTGGATCATCGGCCTGACCGCGCCGCTCTTCACCGTGCTGGCGCAGGAGATCTCGGGCCGCGACCTGATCCTGATCGGCGGTGGCCTCTTCCTGATCTGGAAGAGCACGGCCGAGATCCACCAGTCGCTCGAAGGCGCCGAGGGGCAGACCGCGGCCGCCGTGAAGGCGAAGTTCCTCGCCGTGATCGCACAGATCATCGTCGTCGACATGGTGTTCTCGCTCGACTCGATCATCACCGCGGTCGGCATGGTCGACGAGCTCGCGGTGATGATCGCCGCGGTGGTCATCTCGGTGGCGATGATGATGGCGTTCGCGGCGGCGATCGGCCGCTTCGTCAACGAGCATCCGACGATCAAGATGCTGGCGCTTGCCTTCCTGGTGGTGGTCGGCGTCGTGCTGATCGCCGAGGGCTTCGACCAGCACGTGCCCAAGGGCTACATCTACTTCGCGATGGCCTTTTCGGTCGGCGTCGAGATGCTCAACATCCGCATGCGCAGGCGCTCGAAGAGGCCGACGCACCTGAAGTCGGCGTATGCCGACGAGACATCGTCGAAATAGGCTCGAGGAGACCCCATGGCTGCCGACCGCAAGATCATCTTCTATCACTCGCCGCAATCGCGCTCGGCGGGAACCCGCTTCCTGCTCGAGGAGCTCGGCGCCGACTACGAGATCCGCCTGCTCGACCTGAAGAAGGGCGAGCAGCGCCAGGGCGAATACCTCGGCGTCAACCCGATGGGCAAGGTGCCGGCGATCGTCCACGACGGCGCGCTCGTCACCGAGCAGGGCGCCGTCTTCACCTATCTCGCCGACCTCTATCCCGAGGCCGGCATCACGCCGGCGATCGGCGACCCGCTGCGCGGTCCGTACCTGCGCTGGCTGTTCTTCTACGGCTCGTCGTACGAACCGGCGCTGATCGACCGCTCGATGAAGCGCGAGCCCGCGCCGTCGTCGACCTCGCCCTACGGCGACTACGACACGATGCTGAAGACGCTGTGGGACCAGCTCGGCGACGGCCCCTACCTGCTCGGCGAGCGCTTCACCGCCGCCGACATCCTCTGGGGCACGGCCCTGCGCTGGACGACGATGTTCAAGCTCGTTCCGGAGACGCCCGCAGTCAAGGCCTACATCGAGCGCGTCACCTCGCGTCCGGCTGCGCTGCGCGCCGCAAAGAAGGACGAAGAGATCATCGCGGCCCGCGGCCAGTAGGCCGCTCGATCCGGGGCCGATCAGTTCAAGGTCTTGATCGCCGCGACGACGCCGGGCAGCATCCTCGCCTGCATTTCCAGCGTGCCGCTTTCCTTGAGCGAGGCATAGAGCTCGAGCAGGAACTGGCTGAGGTTGTGCCGAGCCGCGAGCGAGCCTTGCGTCGCCGGATCGGCCTTCGTTCGCTGCGCGGTCAGGGCGGCGAACCAGGCGCTCCATTCTTCGCCCGTCAAGGCATCACGCCTGCCGATGTAGAAGACCGGCGTCATGAGTCGATCGCCTTCGCCGTAGACGTAGAAATGCGCGCCCGGCGGCATGACCTGGGTGGCGATGGCGGCGAGGATCAGCTTCTGCTCGACGTTGTCGACAGCGGGGTTGAGCGCGAGTTGCAGCAGCAGGTCGGCGCCGTGCGCGACGCCGTGACGCCAGCCATCCTTCGCGTCGAAGCCGCGGTAGTCGCGCACCGTCACCAGGTAGGTCGTGGCGATGCCGACCAGCTCGTGGCGTTCGGCCGCGGAAAGAAAAGGCTGCACGCGGTCGGCGCGCGCCACCTCGGCCAGCGTCAAGGCCGAGAACGGCCGCCTGAAGCCGGCGTCGTCGGGCGTGCCGGGCACCAACCGCGGGACGAGCGCAGCGCGCATCGATTGCAACGTCGCCGCAGTGAGCTCCCTGGCGCGCGCCCAGTGCGAAAGCGCTTCGAAGGCGAGGTCGTCGCGCAGCGCCGGATCGGGCGCGCCGAGGCAATCGAGCATCTCGATGGCGAGCGACTGGCGCCGCGCCTCGTCGGCGACTTTCCAGCCAGCAGCCTTGAGCGCCTCGAGCGACGCCTTGCTCATGCCCGAGGGCGGGCAGGCGGCCGAAGCGACGCAGGCGAAACACAGCAGCAGTGCGGCGACCGCGAGACGTCGCGGATCGATGACGATCTTCAAGCACTTCCCC
>JBDTNU010000527.1:0-3043 GCA_039933535.1 Caldimonas sp.
GCCGAGGTCGTCACCGCCGACGGCGTCGTCCGGATCGTGAACGCCTGCAGCGACGGCGACCTGTTCTGGGGGCTGAAGGGTGGCGGTGGCGGCAGCCTCGCCGTGGTCACACGCCTGACCCTGCGGGTGCATGCGCTGCCCGAAGACTTCGGTGCCGTGAACATCACGGTCCAGGCCGCTTCAGCGTCGGCCTATCGCCGGCTGATCGGCGCGATGCTCGACTTCTACGCGACGAGTCTCATGAACCCGCATTGGGGCGAGCAGGTGCGTTGCCGGCCCGACAACGCGCTGCGGATCTCGATGGTCTTCCAGGGCCTGACGCGCGGCCAGGCCCAGGCGGTCTGGCAGCCCTTCCTCGACACGCTCGCTGCCGACGACGACTGGAACGTCGCCTTCTCGCCGCTCAAGATCGTTTCGACGTCGGCGCGCGAGTTCTGGTCGCCGACGCTCGTCAAGCGCGTGCTCGGATTCATCAAGAGCGACGACCGGCCGAACGCGCCGGCCACCAACGTCTTCTGGCCGGGTGATCAGGGCCAGGCCGGCCAGTTCCTGCACGGCTACGACTCGGCGTGGCTGGCGGCGGGACTGCTGCGTGCCGACCGCATCGTCGCGCTCGGCGATGCGCTCTTCGCCGCGAGCCGTCAGCGAGGCCTGTCGCTGCATTTCAACAAGGGGCTCGCCGGCGCCTCGGGAGCGGTCGTCGCCGGAGCGAAGGATACGGCCATGAATCCGGCGGTCCTCGACGCGTTCGCGCTCGTCATCCTCGGCGCCGGCGAGGATTCGGTCTATCCCGGCATCGCCGGCCACGAGCCCGATGTCCGCTCTGCGCGCGGGGCCGCACAGGCCATCGCGCGCGCGATGGCCGAGTTGCGCAAGGTCGCTCCCGCGCCGGCGGCCTACGTGTCGGAGAGCAATTACTTCGAGCCGCGCTGGCAGGATGCGTTCTGGGGTGCGAACTACGAACGGCTCCTCGCCGTCAAGGAACGCTACGACCCGGACCGGCTCTTCGTCGTGCACCACGGCGTCGGCAGCGAGCGGGCGGGCGCGCACGCCTTCGCGCGTCCGGGCTGATCGGAGCGCTCGATGCATCGATTCGTGCTGCTCGCCGCGCTCTTCTTCGCATGGTTGCCGGCGCTGAGCGCCGCAGCGCCACTCGATGCCCCGGCCCCGCTGCCCGCGCCGACGCAACTGCCGCGCGGCGTCCGTCCGCTTCACTACGACGTCGCCGTCGTGCCCGATGCCGGGGCCCTGCGCTTCGCCGGGCGCGTCGCGGTCACGATCGAGGTGAGCGCGCCGACGACGAGCCTCACCCTGAACGCCATCGACCTCGCCTTCGACGCGGTGCGGCTCTCTCGCGTCGGCTCGCGCCGCGAGGTCGCGCCGGTCAGGATCGATCTCGACGCCGAGGCGCAGACCGCGACCTTCACCTTCGCGCGCGCGATCCCGGCCGGGCGTCATCGCCTCGCGATGCGCTACCGCGGCCTCATCGGCAAGCAGGCGCGCGGCCTCTTCGCGATCGACTACGACCTGCCTTCCCGCCCGCAGCGCGCGCTCTTCACGCAGTTCGAGAATTCCGATGCGCGCCGCATGATCCCGTCATGGGACGAGCCGGCCTACAAGGCGAGCTTCGCATTCGAGGCGACGGTGCCGGCGGCGCAGACGGTGGTGAGCAACATGCCGGCGAGAGCGTCGACGAACGCCGGCCACGGCCTGCGCCGGGTCCGCTTCGCAACCACGCCGACGATGTCGACCTATCTTCTCTTCTTCGCGGCCGGCGACTTCGAGCGGACGACGATGAAGGCCGGCGCGACCGAGATCGGCGTCGTCACGCGCCCCGGCGTCGCGGCGCAGGCGCAGTTCGCGCTCCAATCGACGCGCGACATCCTGCGCGAGTACGACGATTACTTCGGCGTGCCCTATCCGCTGCCCAAGCTCGACAACGTCGCGTCGCCGGGCCGCAGCCAGTTTTTCGGCGCGATGGAGAACTGGGGCGCGATCTTCAGCTTCGAGCGCACGATCCTGATCGATCCGTCGCTCTCGACGCAGTCCGACCGCGAGGGCGCGTTCGAGGTGGCCGCCCACGAGATCGCACACCAGTGGTTCGGCAACCTGGTGACGATGCGCTGGTGGGACGACCTGTGGCTCAACGAAGGCTTCGCGACCTGGATGGAGCGGCGCACGACGGCCCGGCTCCATCCCGAGTGGGACACTGCGCTCGGCGCGGTCGCGAGCCGCAGCCGGGCCATGGCGTCGGACGCCTTCTTAGCCACGCACGCGATCGTCCAGCCCATCGTCACGGTCGAACAGGCGAATCAGGTGTTCGACGCGATCACCTACTCGAAGTCGGCGGCGGTGATCGGGATGCTCGAGTCGTACGTCGGCGCCGACGTCTGGCGCGACGGCGTGCGCCGCTATCTGCGCGCCCATGCCTACGGCAACACCGCGAGCGACGACCTGTGGCGCGCGATCGACGCGGTCTCCGACCGACCGGTCGGCGCCATCGCCCACGACTTCACGCGCCAGCCGGGCGTGCCGCTGCTGCGGGTCGTGGCGAGCCGCTGCGAGAACGGCCGCACGACGCTCGAGCTCGAACAGGGCGAGTTCAGTCTCGACCGGCCCGACAAGGCGCCGCTGCGCTGGCAGATCCCGGTGATCGCGCGCATCGCCGGCCACGCGCCGGCGCGCACGGTCGTCTCGACCGGTTCGGGCCGCCTCGAACTCGACGGCTGCGGCGCGGTGATCGCCAACGCCGGCCAGGCCGGCTACTACCGGACGGCTTACGCGCCCCAGCAGCAGCCCGCGCTACGCGCCGCGTTCGCGGGCCTCGCGCCGATCGACCAGCTCGGTGTCCTCGACGACGCGTGGGCGCTCGGCCTCGCCGGCATGGCGCCGCTCGCCGACGCGCTGGAGCTCGTCGCACGCGTGCCCGATAACGCCGACGCCACGGTCTGGATCGGCGTGGTCGAACACCTGCGGTCGCTCGACGATCTCTACCGCGCCGATCCGGCGCGGCGGACGGCGTGGCGTCGTTTCGCCATCGGCC
>JBDTNU010000528.1:0-3038 GCA_039933535.1 Caldimonas sp.
TACATCTTCCGCACCGGCCGCAACAGCTCGCAGGACGCGATCGCCAACGCCGTTGCGCTCGACAAGGAAGGCGTCTCGATCGCCACGCTGGCACAGGACTACGCGTTCGGACGCGACGGCATCAAGGCGTTCAAGGATTCGCTCAAGCACGCCAAGGTCGTGCACGAGGAATACCTGCCCGTCAACACCAGCGACTTCACCGCTGGCGGCCAGCGCATCATCGACGCGCTGAAAGACAAGCCCGGCCGCAAGATCATCTATTTCTACTGGGCCGGCGCGGGCAATCCGCTCAAGGTCGCCGACATGGACCTGAAGCGCTACAACATCGAGGTCGCGGCGGGCGGCAACATCCTGCCGGCGATGGTCGCCTACAAACCGTATGCCGGCATGGAAGGCGCGACCTACTACTACTTCGGCCTGCCGAAAAACCCGGTCAACGAGTGGCTGGTCGCCAACCACTACAGCAAGTTCAAGTCGCCACCCGACTTCTTCACTGCGGGCGGAATGACGGCCGCCATCGCGGTGGTCGACGCGCTGAAGAAGACCAATGGCGACACCAGCACCGACAAGCTCATCGCGACGATGGAAGGCATGAGCTTCCAGACGCCCAAGGGCAAGATGACCTTCCGCAAGGAGGATCACCAGGCGATGCAGTCGATGTATCACACGCGCATCAAGAACGATCCGGCGTTCGCCTGGGGCGTGCCGGAGCTGGTGCGTGAGATCAAGCCCGAAGAGATGGACGTGCCGATCAAGAACAAGCGCTGATCGCGGGCGCAATGCAGGAACGCATGGCGAGGGGCCGGCCATGCTCGAGACCGAGAACCTGACGATCCGCTTCGGCGGCCATGTCGCCGTCGACCGCGTGAGCTGTGCGTTTCAGCCGGGCACGCTGACGGCGATCGTCGGCCCGAACGGCGCGGGCAAGACCACCTATTTCAACCTCATCTCGGGGCAGCTGCGCGCGAGCGAAGGCTCCGTGAAGCTGAACGGCGTCGACATCACGAACGAGCCGGTGTCGCAGCGCACGCATCGCGGGCTCGGCCGAGCGTTCCAGCTCACGCAGCTCTTCCCGAACCTGTCGGTGATCGAGAACGTGCGCCTGGCCGTGCAGTCGCGCAGGAAGCACGGGCTCGACCTGTGGCGCGTCTGGCTCGACCATCGCGGCACGCTTGAGCGGGCGCGCGAGCTGCTGGACCGGGTTGCTCTCGGCGATCGCGCCGGCGCGGCGGCGAGCAGCCTGCCGCATGGCGACCAGCGCAAGCTCGAGGTGGCGATGCTGATGGCGCTCGAGCCGAGCGTCTACATGTTCGATGAGCCGACCGCCGGGATGAGCACAGGCGACGTGCCCGTGATCCTCGACCTGATCCGCGGCCTGAAGGCCGAGCCCGACAAGACGATCCTGCTGGTCGAGCACAAGATGGACGTCGTGCGTGAGCTTGCCGATCGCATCATCGTCCTGCACAACGGCAAGCTCGTCGCCGACGGCGAGCCGGAAGAGGTGATCGCCTCGCCGATCGTCCAGGAAGCGTATCTCGGGCTGGCGCCCGCGGCGGAGCCGGCATGAGCAATGCCTTGCTCGCGCTGGCCGGCGTGCACACGCACATCGGCGCGTATCACATCCTGCACGGCGTCGACTTCGAGGTTCCCACCGGCCAGGTGACGATGCTGCTCGGCCGCAACGGCGCCGGCAAGACGACGACGCTGCGCACGATCATGGGCCTGTGGGGCGCCTCGCAGGGCAGCGTCACGTTCGACGGTCGAACCATCGGCGGGCCGGCCGCGACCGGCAGCGGCGATGCGCCGCGCACACCGGCGATCGCCCAGCTCGGCATCGCCTACGTGCCCGAGAACATGGGCATCTTCGCCGACCTCACGGTGTGCGAGAACATGCTGCTCGCGGCGCGCAAGGCGAAGGCCGCCGACGACCTCGACACGACCCGGCTCGAGTGGTTGTTCGGACTGTTCCCGGCGCTGAAGAAGTTCTGGCTCCATCCGGCCGGCAAGCTCTCGGGCGGCCAGAAGCAGATGCTCGCCATCGCCCGCGCCATGGTCGAGCCGCGACGACTTCTCCTGATCGACGAGCCGAGCAAGGGCCTGGCGCCGGCGATCGTTCAGAACCTGATCGCCGCGCTCCGCGAGCTGAAGTCGACGGCGACAACGGTGCTGCTCGTCGAGCAGAACTTCGCGATGGCCAAGGCGCTCGGCGACACGGTCGCGGTGATGGACGACGGCCGCGTCGTGCACCGCGGCGCGATGGCCGAGCTGGCCGACGATGAAGGCCTGCAGCACAAGCTGCTGGGCCTCTCGCTCGCCGCGCATCAGTGAGGGCCGGACGATGAGCGACGGGACGGCCGTGACCGCATCGACCGCTGCTTCGGCAAATGCCGAGGCCTTGCCGAAGACGCGCTTCGACTTCGTGCCGCTGCTCCTGGTCGCCGTCGTCGCGCTGATCGCGTGGCCGGCCGTCGGCTCAAGCTCGACCTGGCTCACGCTCACCTTCGCCGGCCTGGCGATGGGCATGATCGTCTTCATCGCCGCGTCGGGCCTGACGCTCGTGTTCGGCCTGATGGACGTACTCAACTTCGGGCACAGCGTCTTCATCGCCCTCGGCGCCTACATCACGACCAGCGTCTTCGTCGCTCTTTTCGGCGACACCAGCCCGGCCACGCTGGCACCAACGCTGGGCGCGGTGCTGATCGCGATGCTCGCTGCGATGCTGCTCGGCGGCGTGGTCGGGCTCGGCTTCGAGCGCGTCATCGTCCGGCCGGTCTACGGCCAGCATCTGAAGCAGATCCTGGTGACGATCGGCGGCGCGATCATCGGCGAGGAGCTGATCAAGGTGGTCTGGGGTCCGGCGCAGATTCCCCTGCCGCTGCCCGATGCGCTGCGTGGCTCGGTCCTGATCGGCGACGCGAGCGTCGAGAAATTCCGCCTCGTCGCCGTGGTCGTTGGCCTGGTCGTGTTGGCGGCGCTTCTCTACACGCTCAACCGCACCAAGATCGGCCTGCTCATCCGCGCCGGCGTGCAGGACCGCG
>JBDTNU010000529.1:0-3017 GCA_039933535.1 Caldimonas sp.
AGATGCGCGCGTGGCGCGATGCGGCGCGCGAGCCCGACGAGGTCGGCCGACCAAGGCGAAAAATCCACTGCCACGAGGACGCGTCGATAGGGCTCGTGGGCGCGCTGCTTGACGACCAGCATCGGCTGCGTGGCCTTGCGCAGCAGCCGCTCGGCGGTCGAGCCGAGCACGAAGCGGCGCAGAAAGCTGCCGCCGCGCGCCCCGAGCACCACCAGATCCGCCGGCATCGCATCGGCCGCCCGGGCGATCTCCTCCGTCACCGCGCCCTGCGCTAGGGACGCGTCGACACTGACGCCGCGCTCCGCCGCGAGTTCATCCGCCAGTGCCTGCAGCTCGCGCCGCGTCTGCTCGACGAGCTCTTGCTGGAGACTGCTGTCCGGGTCCAGCAGCAGCCGCCATTGCGCCAGCGTGCCGGCGCCGATCGCGTGCACCAGACGCAGATTCGCTCCGGAGCGGCGCGCCAGCCGGGCCGCCCGATCGGCCGCCTGCCGCGCAGGACTCGAAAGGTCGGTGGCGGCCAGAATGTTCTTGAAGCGCTTCATTCGGACATCCCTTCTTCGCTCAGCCTTCGAAGCCGAGACCGATGCGCGAGATCCTGCCTCCCTCGACTTCGCGGACAGCGAGCGTGACGGGCCCGAGACGGACCGCGTCGCCGGCCACCGGTGGCCGGCGCAGCTGGCCGGACATCCATTCGGCAAGCGCGGCATCGCCGCCTGCAGGCTCGGACAGGCCATAGAACCCGCACAGGTCGCGCACGGTGGTTGCGGGGTCGAGCGGGAAGTCGCGAAAGACGGCGCGCACCTTCGGCTCGTCGATCGCATCGGGCAGAGCTACACCGAGCATTCTCGCCATCACCGCGATCGTGCTGCCTTGCGTCAGCAGAGACGCCAGCACGACCATGAAGGCGATGTCGAACAGCAAGCGGGCCTGCGGCGTGCCCGCGAGCAGCGGAAAGAGCGCCAGCACGATCGGGACGGCACCGCGCAGCCCCACCCACGAGATGAACCATTTCTGGCGTGCCGTGAAACGAAAGGGAAGCAGGCACAGCCAGACGGCCACCGGCCTGGCCACGAAGATGAGGGTCAGGACCACGGCAAGCGCCGGGCCGGCCGAGGCAAGCAGGCTGCTCGGCGTGACGAGGAGGCCGAGCAACAGGAACATGCCGGCCTGGGCGAGCCAGGCGTATCCATCCAGGGCTGCCAGCGTCGGCGCCACCGCCCCGGCGGCGCGATTGGCGACCACGAGGCCGAACAGATAGACGGCGAGAAAGCCCGATCCGCCGACCATGCCCGTGGCGGCAAACACCGACAGGCCGGCGGCGACGAGCAGGAGCGCCAGCACGCCGCCTTCGACCTGCCGCGAAGCGACCCGGCGAAGCAGGGCCGCCATCGCCAGGCCACCCGCCACGCCGGTGGCGGCGCCCCAGCCGAACTGCCGGGCGAACGACAGGACCACTGTCGTCCATGCCGAGTCGTTCGAGGTGCCGGGGCCGAGCAGGGCGATGAAGGCAAGCGTCAGGTAGATCGCCATCGGGTCGTTCATCCCCGACTCGATCTCGAGCGTCGCCGCGACGCGTTCGTTCAGCGTCACGCCCGAGCGCGTCAGCAGCGCGAACACGGCGGCGGCGTCCGTCGAGCCGATGATGGAGCCCAGGAGCAGGGCGATGCGCCAATCGAGGCCGACGAACCAGATGCCGGCGAGGGCCGTGATGCCGGCGCAGACGAGCACGCCGACCGTCGCCAGGCCGAGGGCGGGCCGGAGGCCGGTGCGAAAGCGCGCCGGCGCGGTGCGCAATCCGCCGTCGAGCAGGATCACGGCCAGCGCCAGGTTGCCGATCCAGAAGCTCAGTCGGAAGTTGTCGAAGCGGTAGCCGCCGGGGCCGTCTTCGCCGGCGAGCATTCCTGCCGCGAGGAAGACGAGCAGGAACGAAAAGCCGATGCGTGCCGAGAACAGCCCGGCGAGAACGCTCACGAAGACGAGGAGAGCGGCGGCGAGGATCGGCAGGTTGACGAAATCCATGAATGCTTCGGCCGCGTCTTCGTCGACCCGGCTCGCCCTTCGCCTCGATTGTCGCCGCCACGACGCGGCGAACCGCGGTCAGCGCGATGGATCGCCGCCGCGCCTGCCGACGAACGACGACAGGAGCTCGAGCGGCAGCGGCAGGATCACGGTCGAAGCGCGGTCGCCGGCCACTTGAGTCATCGTCTGCAGATAGCGCAGCTGCAGCGCCTCGGGTTGCTTGGCCAGCATCTGAGCGGCCTCGAGCAGCGACGCGGCGGCCTGCTTCTCGCCCTCCGCGTGAATCACCTTGGCACGCCTCTCGCGCTCGGCCTCGGCCTGGCGCGCGATCGCCCGGACCATCGACTCGTCGAGATCGATGTGCTTGATCTCGACGTTGACGACCTTGATGCCCCAGGCGTCGGTCTGCTCGTCGAGAATGCGCTGTACGTCGGTGTTGAGGCGCTCGCGCTCGGCGAGCATCTCGTCGAGTTCGTGCTTGCCCAGAACGACGCGCAGCGTCGTCTGCGCGAGCTGGCTGGTCGCCACCATGAACTGCTCGACCTGGATCACCGCCTTCTCGGGATCGACGACGCGAAAGAACAGCACCGCGTTGACCTTGACCGAGACGTTGTCGCGCGAGATCACGTCTTGCGGCGGCACGTCGAAGGTGATCACGCGCAGGTCGACGCGCACCATCTGCTGGATTCCGGGAACGACGATGACCAGACCGGGTCCCTTGACCTTCCAGAAGCGGCCGAGCTGGAACACGACGCCGCGCTCGTACTCGCGCAGGATGCGAAACGAGCCGATGGCGATCATCAGGATCAGGATGAGGATGACGCCGAGTCCGAAGTAGAACGTCATGAGGTCGCTCCTTGGGGTTGGGGAGTTTCGGGGGTCGGGATCACGTCGAGCGTGAGCCCGTGCATGGCGACAACGCGCACGGTCTGGCCGGCTGTCAGCGGTGCGGTGGAGCGCACGCGCCAGCGCTCGCCGCGAACGTGGGCCCACGTCTC
>JBDTNU010000530.1:0-3007 GCA_039933535.1 Caldimonas sp.
CGCGCGCCGCCGGCATCCGCGCGATCCTGCCCAATGTCGACCGGTTTCTTCCCGTTCACAACCTCGCCAGCCTGGCCGACCTCGCGGTCGCCTTGCGGGCACCGCCGATGCGACCGGCTTCTCTCATCGCGGTACCGGCAGAGCGCCGGGCCGCATAAGGACTCGACAACCATGGAACTGCACGGCAACCGACTCATCCCCGCGCCCATCGACACGACCTGGGCCGCGCTCAACGATCCAGAGACGCTCAAGGCCTGCATCGCCGGCTGCGAGACGCTCGAACGCACCGGCGACGACGCCTACACGGCCGTCGTCGCGTTGAAGATCGGCCCGGTCAGCGCCCGCTTCAAGGGCAACCTGAAGATGACCAATGTCGTCGCGCCCAACGGCTACACGATCAACTTCGACGGGCAGGGCGGCGTGGCCGGATTCGGCAAGGGCTCGGCCGACGTCAAGCTCACGGCCGAGGGCGCTGCCTCGACCCGTTTGGCCTACGAGGCGCGAGCGCAGGTGGGCGGCAAGATGGCGCAGATCGGCTCGCGCCTCATCGACGCCACGGCCGGCAAGCTCACCGACGACTTCTTCAAGGCCTTCGAGGCGCAGTTGCAGGCGCGGCTCGCGCCGGCCGACGCGGCGGTGCTGCCCGTGCCTGTGCCGGTGCGTCCGCGCGAACCGGCGGGCACGCTCGGCTGGGTGCTGGCTGCGATCGTCGTGGTCGTGACGCTCTATCTCATCCTGCACAAAGGCTAGGCGCGCGTGGCGCGGCGCCGCACGCAGTCGATGTAGACCTCGCCGTCCGGCGGCAGGCCGCTGCGCTGCGATTCCCACAGCATGCGGCCCAGGCACTCCATCGCTCCGTGCTGCGCCGCGTGCATCGAGCCGAGCCGGGCGGCCAGCAGCTCGCAGGCCTGGCGGATGCCGCGCGGCTGGTCGATCGAGACCTGCTCGCTGATCGAGAGGTGCATCGAGAGATGCAGGAACGGGTTTTCCCGTCCACCCTCGGGCGAATAGGTCGTGGCGCGTGCACGCGCGGCGTCGGCAAGATCGGCCGCGTATTCGGGGTGGGCTTCGACCCAGTCGGCGGCAATCGTCTCGAGCGGCGTCAACGGCAAGCCCTGGGCGCGCTTCTTACCGGCCTCGACGAAGAAGCCGCGCACATCGTCGGAAGAGGGCGCGAACATGCGGCGATTGTCGGGCGCCGCGTTCAGGTGGCGCGAACGACGCCGACGAATCCCTTGACGCCTGTCCGGCGCCATGCACCGAGAATCGACCGATCGTCCCTCTCCACGCCGGCCCGGCCGGCGCACCTCATGAACGTCTCGACCGAACAGCTTTTCGACAACGCCCGCACCCAGAACGGCTTTCTGGCCGAACCCGTTCCCGAGGCCAAGCTGCGCCAGCTCTGGGACATGATGAAGTGGGGCCCGACCTCGGCCAACTGCTCGCCGGCACGGATCATCTTCGTCACGTCGCCGGAGGCCAAGGAAAAGCTGCTCCCCGGAATGTCGCCCGGCAACGTCGACAAGACACGGGCCGCGCCGGTGACGGCGATCGTCGGCATGGACATGGAGTTCTACGAGAAGCTGCCTTACCTGTTTCCGCACGCCGATGCGCGCTCGTGGTTCGTGGGCAAGAAGGAGTTCTCCGACACCGCGGCGTTTCGCAACTCGAGCATCCAGGGCGGCTACTTCATCGTCGCGGCGCGCGCTCTGGGCCTCGACTGCGGGCCGATGAGCGGCTTCGACCATGCAACGGTGGACGCCGCATTCTGGAGCGGCACCGCCGTCAAGACCAACTTCATCTGCAACCTGGGCCACGGCGATTCGTCGAAGGTCTTTACGCGCAGCCCGCGGCTGTCGTTCGAGGAAGCCTGCCGCATCGAATGAATCGAGGCCGCGAAGGCGGGTGACCGGCGCGGGCCTGCTCGCCGAGTCTTTGCCCTAAGGCGGATCGGCGCCCGCGCTCCAGCCCGCTCGAGTCTGGCGCTCGGCCGCCTGCTGGCGCTCGATCGCGAACAACTCTTCGAGTTGCTGGCGGCCCTGCTTGGCGGCGGCGATGAGGCGTGCCTCGTCCTTTCGGTGCGGCGCCAGCGCGGCCAGCTGCGCGACGTTGTGACGGCGAAAGCGCAGGGCGAGGTTTCTCGCCTGGTGCGGTTGCCAGCCCAGCTGCTCGAGCGCGCTGCGCGCCGTCATCAGCGCCGAGTCGAGCGTCTCGCGCTCGATCAGCGTGACGCCGAGCTCGTACAGCTCGTAGTAGTGCTGGACGTTTCGGACCCGGGCGACGATCGTCAGCTCGGGAAAGTTCTCGCGGACCATCTTCGCGCATTCGACGCTTTGCGCCATGTCGTCGATCGCCAGCACGAGGATCCGCGCCTTGTCGGCACCGGCCGTGCGCATCAGGTCGAGCCGGGTCGCGTCGCCGTAGTAGACGCGCCAGCCGAACTTGCGCAAGGCCTCGATGGCTTCGGCGTCGTGGTCGAGCACGGTCGCGGCGACGCCGTTGGCGAACAGCATGCGGCCGACGATCTGGCCGTAGCGGCCGAAGCCGGCAATGATGACCGAGGCGTTCTGCGGCTCCTTGATCTCCTCGACGTCGGGACGACGCTTCGAGCCGGCCAGAATCGGGATCCACCAGCGGTCGGCGGCCACCAGGAACAGCGGCGTGAGCAGCATCGATATCGCCACCGCGGCGACCAGGAACGACGACACCGGCGCCGTGATCACGCCGGCCTGCTGTGCGGTCTGGAACACGACGAAACCAAACTCGCCGCCCTGTGCCAGCAAGAGGACGAAGATCGGCCGCTCGAGCCTGGGGATGCGCATCACGTCGGCCATGGTCCAGAGCACGAACGCCTTGACGGCGAGGAAGGCCACCACGACGCCGGCGATCAGCCAGGGTTGCTTCAGGACGACCGCGAAGTCGATGCTCATGCCGACGGCAATGAAGAACAGTCCGAGCAGCAGGCCCTTGAACGGCTCGATGTCGGTCTCGAGCTCGCGCCGGTATT
>JBDTNU010000531.1:0-3002 GCA_039933535.1 Caldimonas sp.
TCCGCCGCACCATGTAGCCGGCGGCGTACATCGCGATCGCCAGCTTGGCGAGCTCCGAGGGCTGGAAGCTCATGATGCCGAGCGGGATCCAGCGGCGCGCGCCGTTCACGCCCTTGCCGATGAAGGGCACCAGCACGAGCACCAGCAGCAGCAGCGCCGCGACGAAGATCCAGGGCGAAAGCTTTTCCCACACCGTGACCGGGACCTGCACCACGACCAGCGCCACCAGCACCGAGATGCCCGTGAACAGCAGGTGCCGGTTCAGGAAATAGGTCGACGTGTAGCGCGCGAACTTCGGGTTGTCGGGCATCGCCACCGACGCGCTGTAAACCATCACGAGACCGAGCGCGAGCAGGCCGACGATCACGCAGACGAGGGTGCGGTCGAAGCCGAGCAGGCGTGCCGGCTGGCCGCGGTCGACGCTGATCCATTCGCGCACCGGGATCGCTTCGGCGACGGCCGCTGCGGCGCGGCGACGGCGCGGCGCGGCGGCGGGCGCTTCGGCGATCGGCCCCTTCGGCACGCCACCCCGGAACAGGGCACGCCAGCCGTCGAATACCCCTGCGACGGCGGCGTTCATGCGACCACCCCTCGATGCAATGCGACGGCGCGAACCGCGGCGACGAAGACTTCGGCGCGATGCGCGTAGTTGCGGAACATGTCGAGGCTCGCGCATGCAGGACTGAGCAGCACGGCATCGCCGCGCTCGGCCTTCGCGAATGCGCCGTCGACCGCGGACTCGAGCGTCGCGCAGCGCTCGAAGGCGATGCCCGCGTCAGCGAGGACTCTTTCGATCCGCGCCGCATCGCGGCCGATCGTCAGGACGGCGCGCGCATGGCGAGCCAGGGGTGCAGCGAGCGGCGAGAAGTCCTGGCCCTTGCCGTCGCCGCCCAGGATGACGACGAGCTTGCCGGGCGCGCGGTCGGCGCCCAGGCCGTCGAGCGCAGCGACGGTCGCACCCACATTCGTGCCCTTGCTGTCGTCGAAGGCATCGATGCCGTCGATGCTGGCGACGAGCTCGACCCGATGCGGCTCGCCCTTGTACTCGCGCAGGGCATGCAGCATCGGCGCGAGCGGGCAGCCGATCGCGGTCGCAAGCGCGAGCGCGGCGAGCGCGTTCAGGGCGTTGTGCCGACCGCGGATGCGCAAGGCGTCGGCCGGCATCAGCTGCTGCAGGGTCAGGTCGCGGGGCGACGCGTCGTCGTCGCGGGCCCGCACCAGCCACCCCATGTCGTTGTCGACGACCAGCCCCCAATCGCCAGGGCGCTCGGGCGAACGCGCGCCGAAGGTGACGACGCGGCGCGGCACGATGCGCGAGGCGCGACCCTTCCTGGTCGGCGCCAGCGTCTCGGGCGGCGGCACGAGCCGCATCGCCGCCGCATCGTCGCGGTTTACGACGACGACCGCCCGCTTGCCGAACACGCGCGCCTTGGCGCCCGCGTAAGCGGTCATCGAGCCGTGCCAGTCGAGGTGGTCTTCGGTGAGGTTGAGGATCGCCGCGGCGTCGGCATCGAAGCGCGTGCTGTCGGCGAGCTGAAAGCTCGAGAGCTCGAGCACCCAGACTTCAGGCAACCGTTCGCGCAAGGTTTCGTTCGGGCCGGCGTCGATGGCATCGGCAAGCGTCTGCAGCATCGTCGGGCCGATGTTGCCGGCGACGGCGACGCGCTTGCCGCCACCCTCGACCAGCAGCGCCGTCATCGCCGTCGTCGTTGTCTTTCCGTTCGTGCCGGTCACGGCGATCAGCTTGGGCGCGTAGTCGAATTCGGTACGAAGCGCCTCGAGCGCTTCAGCGAATACGTCGAGCTCGCCCAGCACCGGAACGCCGGCCTTGGAAGCGGCGGCCAGCAGCGCGGCGATGCCGGGGTCGTGTGGCGCCAGGCCGGGACTCTTCAGGATGCGGTCGATGCCGGTCAGCTCGCTCGCGCCCAATGCACCCTGTGCGAGGCGCGTCGCCATCGGCACGTGCGCCGCCAGCCCGACTGCCTGTGGCGGCTCGGCGCGCGAGTCCCAGACGCGAACGGCCGCGCCGTGGCGCGCGCTCCAGCGCGCCATCGCCAGGCCCGATTCGCCGAGACCGAGGACGAGAACGGTGCTCATCTGAGCTTCAGGCTCGCAAGGCCGACCAGGCAAAGCAGCATCGTGACGATCCAGAAGCGCACCACGACCTGCGTCTCCGGCCAGCCCGATTTCTCGAAGTGATGGTGCAGCGGCGCCATCTTGAGGATGCGCCGTCCTTCGCCGTAGCGGCGCTTGGTGTACTTGAACCAGAGCACCTGGACGATCACCGAGAGCGCCTCGGCGACGAACACGCCGCCCATGATGCCGAGCACGATTTCCTGTCGCGTGATCACCGCGATCGTGCCGAGCGCGCCACCGAGCGCGAGCGCACCGACGTCGCCCATGAAGACCTGGGCCGGATGGGTGTTGAACCAGAGGAAGGCCAGGCCTGCGCCGGCCATCGCGGCGCAGAAGATCAGCAGCTCGCCGGCGCCCGGGATGTACGGAAACAGCAGGTAGCGCGACAAGTCCGCGCGGCCGATGATGTACGCGAACACGCCGAGCGCCGAGCCGACCATGACGACGGGCATGATCGCCAGGCCGTCGAGCCCGTCGGTGAGGTTGACCGCGTTGCTCGCGCCGACGATCACGAAGTAGGTGAGCGCGATGAAGCCGAACACGCCGAGCGGGTAGCTGATGGTCTTGAAGAACGGCACGATCAGGTCGGCCTTGGGCGGCAGGTCGTTCGAGAAGCCGCTCTGCACCCAGCGCAGGAAGAGCTCGAGGACGCGCAGGTTCGAGGTCTCGCTGACGCTGAAGGCGAGGTAGAGCGCGGCGACGATGCCGATCACCGATTGCCAGAAGTACTTTTCGCCCGACCGCATGCCCTGCGGACTCTTGCCGACCACCTTGCGCCAGTCATCGACCCAGCCGATCGCGCCGAAGCCGATCGTCACGATCATCACGATCCAGACGAAGCGGTTCGACCAGTCGAACCAGAGCAG
>JBDTNU010000532.1:0-2986 GCA_039933535.1 Caldimonas sp.
GATGTGGGGGTTCGAGTCCCTTCGCCCGCACCAGTCTCGTCGCGCTGGGCGAGGGCTGCCGCAGCACCGATTCCCTGAAAAGGCCCAGAGTTAAAAAGGCAATTGTTGAAATGCAGACTGTCGAGACGTTGAACGAGGGCCTGAAGCGCGCCTACACGCTGAAGATCACGGCCAAGGATATCGATTCCAAGGTCGATGCCGAGCTGAAGCGCGTTGCGCCGCAGGTCCGCATGCCTGGCTTCCGCCCCGGCAAGGTGCCGGCGAACCTGGTCCGCAAGATGCACGGCCCGGCGCTGATGCAGGATGCGCTGAACAGCTCGATCCAGGAAGGCGTTCAGACGCTTCTCGCCGAGCAGAAGCTGCGCCCGGCGATCCAGCCTTCGGTGAGCCTCGATGACGGCTATGAGCTCGGCAAGGATGCCGAGGTCAAGGTCGAGCTCGAAGTGCTGCCCGATGTGCCGACTCCGGCGATCGATTCGCTGAAGCTCGAGCGGTTGACCGTTCCCGCCGATGAGGCGAGCGTCCAGGCGCAGCTCGAGAAGTTCGCCGAGCAGCAGAAGCGCTGGGACGATGCCAAGCCGACCTACAAGGCGAAGATGGGCGACCTGGTCGTCATGGATTTCGTCGGCAAGGTCGGCGATGTCGCCTTTGAGGGCGGCACCGGTGAGGATATGTCGGTCGAGCTCGGCTCGGGCCGTTTGATCCCGGGCTTCGAGGATCAGGTCGTCGGCGTGAAGACCGGCGAGGAGCGCCAGATCAAGGTGACCTTCCCGGCTGACTACCAGGCCAAGGACCTGGCCGGCCAGGACGCGACCTTCGATCTCACGATCAAGCAGGTGAAGACCGCCGGCGAGACCAAGATCGACGATTCGCTCGCGACGTCGCTCGGCCTCGAGAGCCTCGAGCAGCTCAAGGGCCTGCTCAAGGGCCAGATCGAGCAGGAGCTCAACGGCCTCACCCGCACGCACATGAAGCGCAAGCTGCTCGACCAGCTCGCCGAGGGTCATGATTTCCCGGTCCCGCCGACGATGGTCGAGGCCGAGTTCAACCAGATCTGGCAGCAGCTCGAGCATGAAGCGACTCATGAGGAGGATCCCGCCGCGGCGCTCGCCGAGATGGAGTCCGAGCGCGCGGATTATCTGAAGATCGCCGAGCGCCGCGTGCGGCTTGGCCTGCTCCTGTCGGAGATCGGCCAGTCGAACGGCGTCGAGGTCAGTCAGCAGGAAATGAACCGGCTGATCGCGCAGGCGGCTCAGCAGTACAGCCCGGAGGACCGCACCCGGTTCATCGAATATGTCCGTTCGGAGCCGATGGCCGCAGCCCAGCTGCGCGCGCCGCTCTATGAGGACAAGGTGGTCGACTGGCTGTTCGACAAGGCCGAAATCAGCGACCGCGAAGTGACCCGTGAGGCGCTGGAAGCGGCGATCGAATCCGAGGACGGCTTCGACACCGGCACGCACAGCCACGATCACGACAACCACAAGCCCAAGGCCAAGAAGGCTGTGGCGAAGAAGACGGCTCCGGCGAAGGAAGAGGCCGAAGCCAAGCCTGTAAAGAAGGCCGCTCCTGCGAAGGAAGAGGCTGAGGAAGCCAAGCCTGCGAAGAAGGCCGCAGCCAAGAAGGCCGAGCCCGTTGCCGAAGCGCCTGCTGAGGTCGCTGCCGAGCCGGTGAAAAAGCCGGCTGCCAAAAAGGCTGCGAAGCCGGCGGCCGAAGAGGCTCCGGCCGAAGCAGCGCCTGCGAAGAAGCCGGCTGCGAAAAAGGCTCCAGCGAAGAAGTAGTTGATCCCTCTCCCCTTGTGGGAGAGGGTTGCGCAGACTTGGTCCGTGTTCTGCACACGGCCCTAGTCGGAGATGGGTGAGGGGTAAGCGCTGCTCTGCAGCGCGCGGAGCGAAGTGACGCTCGCCCTCACCAACTACGACTAGGCAGCGAGCTGCCAAGTCTTCGTATCCTCTCCCCTGGAGGGAGAGGAAAAGGGGGGGCTGTGACTGCTGCGACAAAGATTGCCGTCCTCCTCCCTTGCTACAACGAGGAAGCCGCGATTGCGCAGACCGTCGCCGGTTTCCGCGCCGCGCTGCCTGACGCCACCATCTACGTCTACGACAACAACAGCCGCGATCGCACCGTCGAGGTGGCGCGCGCCGCAGGAGCCATCGTTCGCACCGAGCGGATGCAGGGCAAGGGCAATGTCGTCCGCCGCATGTTCGCTGACGTGGATGCCGATATCTATGTGATGGCCGATGGCGACGCGACCTATGACGCGGCCTCCGCACCCGCGCTGATCGCCCGTGTTCTCGACGAGCAGCTCGACATGGTCGTCGGATCGCGCGTGACACAGGAGACCGCCGCCTATCGGCGCGGGCATCAGTTCGGCAACAAGGCGATGACCGGCATCCTGGCGCAGCTGTTCGGACGCAGCTTCACGGATATCTTTTCGGGATACCGGGTCTTTTCGCGCCGATTCGTGAAGAGCTTTCCGGTGCTGTCATCGGGCTTCGAGATCGAGACCGAGATCAGCGTCCATGCGCTCGAACTCAAGATGCCGGTCGGCGAGATCGAAACGCCTTATTATGCCCGACTCGAAGGCTCCGAATCGAAGCTCAGCACCTATCGCGACGGTTTCCGGATCGCCCGTACGATCATGACCCTGTACCGGATCGAGCGGCCTTTGCTGTTCTTCGGCGTGGTCGGCGTGTTGTTCGGGCTGGTCGGCCTCCTGCTCGCGGTGCCGCTGATCCTCACCTATCTGCACACGCATCTGGTGCCGCGTTTCCCGACCGCGATCCTCGTCACAGGGCTGATGCTTATGGCCGCGCTCAATGGTTTTGCAGGCCTGATCCTCGATACGGTGGTGCGGGGGCGCCGCGAGGTGCGGCGGCTCGCCTATCTCTCGCATCCCGCGCCGGGTGGAGATGATCGTCGCCGCGAGTAGGGGCGGGGCTTGAACTCGTTTCCGCCAGCGCCGATGTAGGGCGCTCTAGGGGCACAA
>JBDTNU010000533.1:0-2985 GCA_039933535.1 Caldimonas sp.
GCGAAGATGCCGATCGTGGCCGAGCCGCAGCCGACGCGCATGCGCCGCTCTTCGACGCCGTCGACGATCGGCGGCTTGTCGGCGGCGACGATGACCGACGCGCCACCTTCGATCTGCAGCTCGACCGGCTCGCGATTGCCGAGCGCCATCATCATTTCGCAGGCGATGCGACCCTCTTTCTTCGAGCCACCGGTCAGGTGATGCACGCCCCCGAGCGCGAGGAACTGCGAGCCGTATTCGATCGTGCTGACGTGGCCGACCGCCTCGCCACGATGCCGCACCGTCGCCTGTTCCGGGCCGAGGTAGCGATCGGTATCGATCTTCACCTTGAAGCTGCAATAGCTGAAGATGCCTTCGGTGACCACCGTCACCATGTCGACGCCCTCATGCCGGGACGAGACGATGAAGGGCGCCGGCTTGTAGTCGGGATAAGTCGTTCCCGAGCCGACGCCCGAGACGAACACCGGTGCATCGCCGCCGACGAGCGCGCCATCCCACTCCCCCTGCTGCGCTGCCTGCCAGGCGACGAGATCGACGCCCGGCCTCGCGACGAGGGCCAGCGTGTCGAGCCGCGTGAGCGCGCCGTCGACGTTGCCGTATCGATCGCAGGCGCCGAGCTTGCCCGGGCTGATCTGGCAAAGCACGGGGCAGGCTTCGCAGCGCACCTTGTCGACGGCCATCTTCTCCGGTGCGCGCGAATGGTCGAGGACGACCGGCTGGCCGTCCGAGCGCGGCGCGAACGCGTTCGAGGGATCGCTCATCCGTGATGGCCGCGAAGGATGGCCGCGCGCAAGCGGCTCGGCGTGACCGGCACCTCGCGCATGCGCACACCGGTCGCCGCATGGATCGCGTTGAGGATTGCCGGCGCGGTCGCCACCAGCGCCGGTTCGCCCACGCCCTTGGCGCCCCAGGGGCCGAGCGGCTCCGGGTCTTCGATCAGGTGCACCGCAATCGGCGGCACGTCGCCGACGGTCGGGATCAGGTAGTCGTGCAGGTTGTCGGTGCGGCCATTGATGTATTCCTCCATCAAGGCCATGCCGATGCCCTGCGCAATGCCGCCGTGGATCTGGCCTTCGACGAGCGTCGGGTTGATGGCGCGGCCGATGTCATGCGCCGCATGGATGCGCAGCAACTGCACCGTGCCCAGCTCGAGATCGACCTCGAGCTCGGCCATCTGCGCCGCGAAACCATAGGTCGCATACGGCACGCCCTGGCCGTCGGCGTCGAGTGGCACGGTCGGCGGATTGAAGTGGCCGGTGGCCGAGGCGAGGTCGCCGGCGGCGTCGGCCGGCCATTCGCGAAGGTCGACGCTGCGAACGACACCGGCCCCTTCGGCAACCAGGTCGAAGCCGTCGAGCGACAGGCGGATCTGCGAGTCGCGCGTGGCATCGAAGCCCAGTCGCTCGAGCAACTGGTGCCGCAGCGCTGCCCCGGCCGACCTCGCGGCGTTGCCCGAGACGAAGGTCTGGCGCGACGCCGACGACTTGCCGGCGTCGGCCGTGAGGTCGGTATCGCCCATCACCTGGCGCACGCAGGCCAGCGGCAGACCGACCGCGTCGGCGAACATCTGCGGCATGATCGTCGCGGTGCCCTGACCGATCTCCTGCGCGCCGTTGTAGAGGAAGAGGTGCGCGCCGTGCTCGGCGTCGACGCGGAGCGCGCCGCGCATCGTCGACGGATTGGCGATCACGGTGTTGCCGATGCCGTACCACATGCAGGCGATGCCGGCGCCGCGACGCAGCGTTCGCGCGAGGGCCACTGCGTCGGCGTTGAAGGCCGCCGATGCAGTCTTTGCCGCCGCCCACGCGGGCCGCAACGCATCGAGACAAGCCTGCAGACCGACGCTCGCGGTCAGCCGCTGGCCGGTCGGCGTTCGGTCGCCGGCGCGCAGCGCATTGGCGTGCCGGAAATCCAGCGCATCGATGCCGGCAGCCGAAGCGAGCTCGTCGACCAGCAACTCGCCGAGCAGCGCCGCCTGCGGTACGCCGAAGCCGCGAAATGCGCCGGCGATGCTGTTGTGGGTGAGCACGGCGCGCGTCAGCGCGCGCACGTGCGGAACGCGATAAGGACCGGTGGCGTGGATCGGCACGCGGTTGGCCACGGTCGGGCCCCAGGACGAATAGGCGCCGGTGTTGAAGTCGCCGTGAAAGTCGAATGCTGTCAGCACGCCGCCCGCGTCGCACGAGGCGGTCGCGGTCATCTGCGCCGGATGGCGCTTCGTGCTCGACTGCATCGACTCGGGCCGTTCATAGACGAGGCGCACCGGGCGCCCGAGCTTCCATGCCGCGACCGCGATCAGCGGCTGCACCGACAGATCGAGCTTGCCGCCGAAGCCGCCGCCGATCGCCGAAGGCACGATGTGCACGCGCTCCGGCGCGATGGCGAGGACGTGCGCGACCTCGTCGCGATCCATGTACGGCGTCTGGGTGCAGGCAAAGACGCGAATGCGGCGCAGCGCGGCCGGTGACTCGCCTTCGATGATTTCCGCGTAGCCGGCTTCGGGCTCGATGTACGCATGCTCGACGTGCCGCGTCTCGAAGGTCGAGCTCGCGCGCCAGGCCGATCGCGCCGGATCGGCCAGCGCCACTTCGACGTCGCCGGCGACGACGCGGCCGCGGCACAGCACGTTGTCGGGATAGCGGGCGTGCATCGCTTCGCCGCGCCCGGCCGCCGCGAGCGCTGTCGCGGTGTCTTCGTGCGCAGGCCGCGCATTGAAGCGAACCGGCATCTCGCTCTCCGGTAACGCCGTGACCGCCTCGGCGTCACCGACGATGGCGAGCACGGCCTCGCCGCGAAACCGGGCGACGCCCTCGGCGAGCACGGGCTGGTCGCGCAGGTCGGCAAAGATCGCGAAGGCGTTATTCGGCACGTCCGCGGCCGTGATGACGTCGACGACGCCGGGCCAGCGGCTGCGAAAGGCTTCGAGGTCGCCGATCTCGAACGAGGCATGCGCGTGCGGCGACCGGACGACGCGCATCGCCAGAA
>JBDTNU010000534.1:0-2981 GCA_039933535.1 Caldimonas sp.
CACCATGCCGCCGGTGTCGGGCCAGTGGCCGGTGTTGGCCAGCCAGCACCAGAGCCTGCCTGCGCGGAAGAACGGCTGGACGAACTTCACGTCCATCAGATGCGTGCCGCCGAGGTAGGGATCGTTGACGATGAAAACATCGCCCTCGGCGAGCCGGATCTTCAGGCGGTTCACCCGCTCGATCACCGCCTGCACCGTGAACTGCATGGTGCCGACGAAGACCGGCAAGCCCAGCTCGCCCTGGGCGATCAGCTCGCCGCTCTCGCGATGGTAGATGCCATCGGAGCGATCGAGCGCCTCGGCGATCACCGGGCTGAACGCGCTGCGCACGAACGCCAGGTCCATCTCGTTGCAGACCTGCATCAGGCCGTTCTGCAAGACGGAGAGCGTGATGGGGTCGATCGGGGGCATGGGTTGCATTTTGCTCGTTTGATGCGTTGTTCGTGCTTTGGAGCGAAGGGCTTCGCACTCGCGGGGGAGGGCAATCGGACGATGGCACAGGTGGCAGCAGAGCGCGCCGCCGGCCCGCTCGCCGCGCAGGCCTTCGCCAGACTCATCGATCAGACTGTCACGATCAGATTGCCGATCGAATCGACCTCGACCTTGTTGCCAGGCTCGATGACTGTCGTGCAATCGAGTTGCTCGACGATCGCCGGGCCTTCGAAGCGGGCGTCGACGGGCAGGTGCTCACGCACGTACACCGGCGTGTCGACCCAGCCGCCATCGAACCGCACTGGACGTGTCGTACGACGTGCTTCGTCGAGCGAGGGCTTCGGCAATGCGTTGGCGATCGCGCGCAGGGACACGGCCTTGCGTTTGCCGATCACCGCCGTGTGCAGGTTGACGAGCACCGGCAGGATCTCGGGAAGCTCGACGCCGAAGCGCCGCCAGTACGCGGCGGCGAAGACGGCGCGCAGCTCGTCGAGCGTGATCGCGGCGGAGGCTATGGCGACCGGCAGGATGTGGCTCTGGCCCTGGAACTGCATGTCGGCACGGTGCAGCGTGACGACGCGCTCGACGGCCACGTTCTCGCGCGCGAGGAGGGCCCGGCCGCTCGCGATCTGAGCGGCGAAGACCTCGGCGACGCGACCTTCGGCAAGCACTTCGAGCGGCTGGTTGATGGTGGCGACGAAGTCGTGGCGGAGGTCTGCGACGACGCAGCCGAGCGCGTTGGTGAGCCCCGGCAGCGCCGGGATGAGTACCTTGGGGATGCCGAGCTCGCGGGCCAGCGCGGCGGCATGCAGCGGCCCGGCGCCGCCGAAGGCGAACAGCGCGAAGTCGCGCGGGTCGTGGCCGCGCGCCAGGCTCACCATGCGGATGGCGCCGGCCATGCGGTCGTTCGCGACGCGCACGATGGCCGCAGCTGCCGCGGTTGCATCGAGGCCGAGCGGCGCGCCGACCTGGGCGAGCAAGGCGGCGCGGATCGCGTCCATCGAGACGGCGTGCTCGACCGCCAGCAAGCGATCGGGGTCGAGCCGGCCGAGCACGAGGTTGGCGTCGGTGATGGTCGGCCGGGTGCCGCCGCGGCCGTAGCAGATCGGCCCCGGTGTCGCCCCCGCGCTCTCCGGCCCGACCTTCAACATGCCCGAGGCATCGACCGAGGCGATCGAGCCGCCGCCCGCGCCGATCGTGTGCATGTCGACCATCGGCACATGGATCGGCATCGCGTACTCGAGCTCGAGGTCGCTCGACACCGACGGCTGGCCACCGAGCACGAGCGCGACGTCGCTCGAGGTGCCGCCCATGTCGTAGGTGACGACGTTGCCGAACTCGCCCGGCCGCGCGCCTGCCTGCATCGCCGTCGCCGCCGCCGCGATCACGCCCGACGCCGGCCCCGACATCACAGTCGCCACCGCGTGCTCGGTGACGATGGCCGCCGACACCGTGCCGCCGTTGCCCTGCATCACGAGCAGCTCGCGGGCGAAGCCGCGCGCGCGCAGCTCGCCCTGCAGCCGCTCGATGTAGCGATGCAGCACCGGCTGGATGGCGGCGTTCACGGCGGCAGTCGTGCCGCGCTCGTACTCGCGGTACTCGGCAACGATGGTGTGTCCCGCCGTCACATAGCGGTTAGGCCAGAGGTCGCGCACGATGGCCGCGGCGCGCGCCTCGTGGTCGGGGTTGATGTAGCTGTGCAGGAAGTGGATGACGACGCTTTCGGCGCCGAGCGCGATCAATTGCCGAGCTGCCGCCGCGACCTGCGCTTCGGCGAGCGGCACCAGCACCTGGCCTTCGGCGTCGACACGCTCGTCGACCTCGAGACGCAGCCGCCGCTCGATCAGCGGCACGAATTTTCCCTTCAGCCCATAAGGTGTCGGCCGCGTGCGCCGGCCGAGCTCGAGCACGTCGCGAAAGCCGCGCGTCGTGATCAGGCCGACGGTCGCGATCTTGCGCTCGAGCATCGCGTTGGTCGTCGTCGTCGTGCCGTGCACGATCGCCTCGAGGCTGGCCGGGTCGACGCCGGCCTCATCGAGCGCGGCCAGCACGCCGAAAGCCTGGTTCTCGACCGTCGTCGGCACCTTGGCGATGCGTACGTCGCCGCTTTCGTCGTCGACGACGATGAGGTCGGTGAAGGTGCCGCCGACGTCGATGCCTGCGATGCGGTTCATCGCCGGGCGCGCTCCATCACTTCCGCACGACGACGACGTGCGCCTGGATCTTGCCGTCGACCGGCCCGTCGCCGAAGCGAGCGGCAAGCACCTGTTCCGCGACGTCGGTGGCGGTTTCGAGCTTCGTCCTGTCGCGTGCCTCGATCTCGTTGCGCCATGGCGTGCCCATGCAATAGGCCATCGCCGCCAAGCGCGCCGACGCGGCGCGGCTGCGCGCACTGACGGTCACCATCTCCGGCGCAGCGTCGATGCCGCCTCGCTTCAGATCGTCCGCGATGGTGGCGAGTTCGTGGTAGCCGTGCGGCACGCGCGCCATGAAGCGCGGCGGATCGTCGGGGAAAACCGACTGCAAGGCCGTCATCACGGTATCGGCGA
>JBDTNU010000535.1:0-2981 GCA_039933535.1 Caldimonas sp.
CCAGCACGTCGGTTCGTGCGCCCGAGCTGCCGCGATAGGGGATGTGGACGATCGCCACGCCGGCCATCGCCTTGAATAGCTCGCCGGCCATGTGATACGGCGTGCCCGGGCCCGACGATGCGTACGACAGCGACCCCGGCTTGGCCTTCGCGAGCTTCAGCAGCTCGGCAAGGTTGTTGACCGGCAGCGTGCTGCGCGTGACCAGCACCAGGTCGGACGCGTTGATCGGCGCGATCGGCGCGAAGTCGCGCAGCAGCATGTAGGGCTTGGTCGCGAACAGCGATTCGTTCACCGTGTGCGTGTTCGACATCAGCAACAGCGTGTAGCCATCGGGCGCGCTCTTGGCGACTGCGTCGGTGCCGATGATCGAGCCGGCGCCGGGCCGGTTGTCGACGATGAAAGGCTGGCCCATCGACTCCTGCAGGCCCCGGGCCAGAAAGCGCGCGTAGACGTCGGCCGGGCCGCCCGCCGCAAACGGCACGATCAGGCGGACCGGGTGGTTCGGATAGTCCTGGGCCGAGGCCGGGGGCGTAGCGGCGATGACGGCCGCGCCGAGCAGCGCGCGCGCAAGCGCACGGCCGAGCGTCGTTCCGGCGAGCAGCAGCTTCATGGGCGTCTCCATCCTCGTGTTCAGGCCGATCGCGCGTCGGCGCCTTCGATGCATTGTGCCGGCTCGAGGCGCCGCCGCCACGACACCAGGCGAGACAACGAGCACCGCGGGGGCGGACAAATCCGTCCGCCCTCGACGCCCGCCGCATACCCAGGCCGTGCAACACCAAGAAGCGTCGCCGGCACGGCCGGATTTGTCCTGCCCGCCCGCGCGACCCGGGCGCCCGATCGCTTGCAAATCAAGCACTTGCGATTGCCGATGCGCATGGCACCGCTCTTGCGCTCTGCGATGGATCACGTGCCGAGTCGAGCATGGCCCACAGAGATCGATCGCCAGTGCTGCGTCGCGCCTTGTCGCACTACCTGCGTACCAACGCGCAGGCCTGCGACACGGCGGCTGGAATCGCGCGCTGGTGGATGCCGACCGGGCTCGACGTCGGCGAGTCGGAGATGTTGCCTCTGCTCGAGGAGTTGCGTGGCCGCGGCCTGTTGACGAAGTTCTCGACACTCGAAGGGCACTGGCTGTACCGACGCGATCGCGTCGATGCGGCGAGCGACCGCGAGCTCGAGCAGATGACGCGGGATTCGAACGAGTTGCATTGATTCAGCAAGGAGAGTCTTCATGGCCCAAGTCAGCTACCCCGGCGTGTACATCCAGGAAGTGCCCAGCGGGGTGCGAACCATCACCAACGTCGGAACATCGATCACCGCGTTCGTCGACTTCTTCGCCGAAGGGCCGATGAACGTCGCGACCGTGGTCTTCGGCATGTCCGACTTCGGCCGCGTCTTCGGCGGCATCGATGCGCGCAGCGACGCGAGCTACGCGATCGCCCAGTTCTTTCTCAACGGCGGCTCCGACGCGATCGTCGTGCGCAGCCACGCCACGGGCGCCGGGCTGGCCGCGGCCACCGTCGACGTGTTCCAGAGCACGGTCGCCGCGGTCGCCATGACCCTCACGGCGCGCAGCGAAGGCGTCTGGGGCAATACCTTGCGCGCCGACGTCGATCACCGCACCGCCGACCCGACCAAGTTCTTCAACCTGTCGATCACCCGCTACGCCTCCGATGCCGCCAATGCCGCGGCGACCGGCCAGGAGCAGTACCTCAACGTCACGCTCGATCCGACCAGCTCGCGCGATGTCGTCAAGATCCTCGCGTCCGATTCCAAGCTCGTCACCGCGACCGTGCCGGCCGCCGCTGTCGCGACCATGCCTGCGAGCAACGGCACGATGGGCGTGGCCCTGCCGGTCGCTCCGGCGCTGCAGACCTTGCTCGACGGCCTGTCCGGCCTGAAGGTGCGCGTCGCCGTCGGCGCGGGCAGTGTCTACGAAGGAACGTTCGCCGTCTGGGCCGCCAACGATGTGCAGACGCCGGCGCAGCTGGCATCGCGGCTCGAGCTGGCGCTGCGCACCTCGGTCGACACCACGGCTGCGGCAGCGCCGACCCCGCCGTCGCTCACTGGCGCCACCGTCACGGTGGTCGGCAACAGCCGGCTCGTCGTCACGGCCGGGCGAGGCGATCCGGCCCGCTCGATCACCGACACCATCACGTTCACGAACGCCGGCGCGGACACCTCGGCCACCGACATCGGACTCGCCGCGGTGGGAGCGACGCTGAACGTGCAGCAATACCCGCTCGGCTCGACGCTCGTCAGCGCCGCGGCCTACCAGCAGGGGACGGCCGGCGCCGATGGCGCGCCGCCCGACGCCGATGCGCTGGTCGGCGCCGTCGCCGATGCCAACGACCGCGGCATCTACGCCTTGCGCAAGACCGACCTGTTCAACCTGCTCTGCATACCGCGTGCTGCGAGCATGGCGGCCGAGGCCAACGGCGACACCTTGATGCGCCAGGTGGTCGAGAAATCGGTGGCCTTCTGCGAGTCGCGGCGCGCCTTCATGCTGGTCGACATTCCCGAGAGCGTGAACGAGGTCGCCGAGATGAAGGACTGGCTCGACGCACACGGCAACTTTCGAAGCAGGAACTCGGGACTGTTCTTTCCGCGCCTGCGGATCGCCGACCCCGCCGCCAACTACCGCCTGCGCTCGTTCGGCAGCAGCGGCACGCTGGCCGGCATCTTCGCGCGCACCGACAACGATCGCGGCGTGTGGAAGGCGCCGGCCGGCATCGAAGCGACGCTGCTCGGCGTCGACGACCTCGACTATCGCCTGAGCGACGCGGAGAACGGCACGCTCAACCCGCTCGCCATCAACTGCATCCGCATGTTCCCGGTCTACGGAATGATCAGCTGGGGCTCGCGCACCCTCGACGGTGCCGATCAGACCGGCTCGGAGTGGAAGTACATCCCGATCCGCCGGCTCGCGCTGATGCTCGAGGAGTCGCTGTTCCGCGGCACCAAGTGGGTCGTCTTCGAGC
>JBDTNU010000536.1:0-2973 GCA_039933535.1 Caldimonas sp.
AGGACACCGTGCTCTTCAACGACACGGTCGAATACAACATCGCCTACGGCCGCACGGTCGCGGGCCGAGGCGAGGTCGAGGCGGCGGCGCGCGCGGCCCACATCCACGACTTCATCGTCTCTACGCCGAAGGCCTACGACACGATGGTCGGGGAGCGCGGACTGAAGCTGTCGGGCGGCGAAAAGCAGCGGGTCGCGATTGCGCGCACCCTGCTCAAGAATCCGCCGGTCATGATCTTCGACGAAGCGACCTCTGCGCTCGACTCGGCCAACGAGCGCGCGATCCAGTTCGAGCTGCAGAGCGCAGCCAGGAACCGCACCGCGCTGGTCATCGCCCACCGCTTGTCGACGGTGGTCGATGCGCACCAGATCCTGGTCATGGAGCAGGGCCGGATTCTCGAGCGCGGCACGCATGGCGAACTCGTTGCCCGCAACGGGCGCTACGCCGAGATGTGGCGGCTGCAGCAGAGCAGCAGCGAAGAGTCGGTCGAGGCCGAGGCGGTCTGAGCCCGCTTTGCCCGCTGACGTGCTCGAGATGGCACGAAGGTTGCGATCCACTCTTCGGCTAAACCCTTGCTTTTGGGGCAAACACGTGGTGCCCGGTCATCGGGCCTCCCTTAGATTCCGTTTCTTTCAGGGTTCGTCCCTCGGTGGCTCAGATCGTCGATCGGCCAACCCCTTGCTTTCATCCCTCCAGGAGTTCTCCATGAAGAAGTCGATTCTGGCCAGCGCCGCGGTGCTTGCCGCCGCGTTCGCCGTCACGGGTGCGGCACACGCCGAAGACACGTTGAAGAAGATCAAGGACAGCGGCTCGATCACCGAGGGCGTCCGCGAATCATCGGGCGCGCTCGCGTTCACGCTCGGCGACGGCAAGTACACCGGCTTTCACTACGACGTCTGCGCGCACATCATTGCCGACATCCAGAAGCAGCTCGGCATGGCCAAGCTGGAAACCAAGTACCAGCCTGTGACCTCCCAGAACCGGATCCCGCTGGTGCAGAACGGCACGGTCGACCTCGAGTGCGGCTCGACCACCAACAACGCCACGCGCCAGAAAGACGTTGCGTTCGCGCCGACCCTCTACGTCGAGGAAGTGCGTATCGCCACCAAGAAGAGCTCGGGCATCAAGAGCATCGCCGACCTGAACGGCAAGACCGTCGCCACGACCACCGGCACCACCTCCGTGCAGCTGCTGCGCAAGAACAAGCGCGCCGCCGGCATGGACTTCAAGGAGCTGAACGGCAAGGACCACTCCGACAGCTTCCTGCTGCTCGAATCCGGCCGCGCCGATGCCTTCGTCATGGACGGCCAGATCCTGGCTGGCCTGATCTCGAAGTCGAAGACCCCGGCCGACTACGCCATCGTCGGCGAGGTCCTCTCGGTCGAGCCGATCGCGATCATGTTCAGGAAGGACGACCCGGCGTTCAAGAAGGCCGTCGACGACAGCGTCAAGGCGATGATGAAGAGCGGCGAAGCGGCCAAGCTCTACGACAAGTGGTTCATGCAGCCGATCCCGCCGAGCAACACCAAGGTCGGCCTGCCGGCTTCCGACGCCACCAAGGCGGCCTGGGCGAACCCGAACGACAAGCCCGCGGAGGACTACCTCGACAAATAGGTCCGAGACGGACAGAGGTAAGCCCTAGCGCCTGTCGGCGCGAACATTGCTTACATTCGACGAGCGCGGCGCGGAGCCATTCGCGTCGCGTTTTTTCATGGTCGAGCCGAAGGGATGGCGACGGCCGCTGCGGGGAGGCAGCTTCGGGGCATGGGTGACTGGCAGTTCTTCCTGCGGGACACAGGCGGCGGCGAGACCTACCTGCACTGGATGATGACGGCCTGGGGCTGGACCCTGTCGGTCGCCGCCTGCTCGCTCGTCGTCGCCCTGGTCATCGGCTCGTTGATGGGCATCCTGCGCACGACGCCGAGCAAGGGGCTGGTCTTCATCGGCAACGCCTGGACCGAGCTGTTCCGCAACATCCCGCTGCTGGTCCAGATCTTTCTCTGGTACCACGTCATTCCGTCGATCTTTCTCTCGTTGCGCGCCGTGCCGAGCTTCGTGCTGGTGGTCTTCGCGATCGGCTTCTTCACCTCGTCGCGGATCTCCGAGCAGGTGAAGGCGGGCATCCAGTCCTTGCCCAAGGGGCAGCGCTACGCCGGCCTGGCCATGGGCCTGACGCTGGCGCAGACCTACCGCTACGTGCTCTTGCCGATGGCCTACCGGATCATCATTCCGCCGCTCACCAGCGAGTCGATGAACATCATCAAGAACACCTCGGTGGCGTTCGCGGTGAGCATCGCCGAGCTGACGATGTTCGCGATGCAGGCGCAGGAAGAAACCTCGCGCGGCGTCGAGGTCTATCTGGCGGTCACCGTGCTTTACTTCGTCTCCGCCTTCGCGGTCAACCGCGTTGCCCACTTCATCGAAGGCCGGGTCCAGGTGCCGGGAATGATCGGGGGCAAATGATGAACCTCGACTTCGGGTTCTTCAACTGGCAGCTCGTCCAGAGCTTCATCCTCAAGGGCCTGATCTTCTCGGTCGAGCTGACCATCGTGGCCATGATCGGCGGCATCGCCCTCGGCACGATCCTCGCGCTGATGCGCCTGTCCGGCAAGCCGTGGCTGGTCAATCCGGCGGCGGCCTACGTGAACACCTTGCGCTCGATCCCGCTGGTGATGGTGATCCTGTGGTTCTTCCTGCTGATTCCCAACTCGTTCTACCAGGCGATCCCGGGCGGGCTGGGCACCAGGTACCGCTCCGAGATCGCCGCCCTGATCACCTTCACCGTGTTCGAGGCCGCCTACTACTCGGAGATCATGCGCGCCGGCATCCAGTCGGTGGCCAAGGGCCAGGTCTACGCCGGCTACGCGGTCGGCATGACCTATGCGCAGTGCATGAAGCTGATCGTCCTGCCGCAGGCGTTCCGCAACATGCTGCCGGTGCTGCTCACGCAGACCATCATCCTGTTCCAGGACA
>JBDTNU010000537.1:0-2973 GCA_039933535.1 Caldimonas sp.
GCGCCGGCTTCGTGCCGCGCGAGCAGGTCGCGATCGCCCTCGACATCGCCGCCTCCGAGTTCGGTCGCGGCGGCCGCTACGCGCTGGCGCTCGATGCGCGCGAGCTCGACGCCGACGGCCTCATCGAGCTGCTGCTCCACTGGATCGACAAGTACCCGATCGTCTCGATCGAAGACCCGCTCGCCGAGGACGATCCCGAAGGCTTCGCGCGCTTCACGCGTGCCGCGGGCAAGCGCGTGCAGATCGTCGGCGACGACTTCCTCGTTTCGGATGCGCTGCTGGTGCGCGAGGCGGCGGCGCGCAGTGCCGCCAATGCGGTGCTGCTCAAGCCCAACCAGCGCGGCACGCTGAGCGAGACCCTGGACGCGTGGCGGGCGGCGCAGTCGCTCGGCTACGCGGGCATCGTTTCGGCACGTTCCGGCGAAACCGAGGACACGACCATCGTCCACCTCGCGATCGGCTGGCAGACCGGCCAGCTCAAGGTCGGCTCTTTCGCGCGCGGCGAGCGCATGGCGAAGTGGAACGAGGCGTTGCGCATCGAAGAGCGGCTCGGCGAGCGTGCGCGCTTCGCAGGCGGCGGCGTCTTCGGCCGCAGTCGATAGGCGGCGCGTTCCCGCGTCAGGCAGTGGCGTCGCGTGCGCGGGCGAAGTGCCCGAGCAGCAACGCGGCGAGCTCGTCGGGCTTTTCCTCGGGCACGAAATGGCCGCAGTCGGCCACGACCGCGCCGGTCACGTCTGCCGCGACGAGGCGCAGCGACTCTTCCGGCTCCCTGCCGCGCCCGCGTGCCTCGGCCCGGCCGCCGCCGACTGCGAGCACAGGCATCGGCAGGCACAGGCCGGCATCGAGCAGGGCGCGGTTGTCGACGATGTCGCGCGGGATGTTGCGGTAGTAAGCGAAGCCGGCGCGCAGTGAATCCGGCTGTCCGTAGGTGCGCAGGTACTCGTCGATGTCGGCCGCGCTGAAGGCGCCGCGTTGCCACGAGAAGGCTTCGTAGAACCAGCTCAGGTAGGCCCGTTCGCGTCCGGTGACGAGCATTTCTGGGAGGTCGGGCGTCATGTGGAAGGCGTGGTGCCAGCGCTTGCCACCCTGCGAGATATCCGGGCCGATGCCGGGCACGGTGACGTCGACGATCGTCAGCGTGCGGACCGCTTCGGGATGCGCGGCGGCGAGCGCGAACGCGACCGGGCCGCCCCAGTCGTGGCCGACCAGGTGGAAGCGATCGAGTCCGGGCAGCGACGAGAGCAGCTCCCACACGCACGCAGCGATCGATTTCTTGTCGTAGCCGTCGAGCGGCCGCGAGCTGTCGCCGAGGCCGCGCAGGTCGGGCGCGATCACGCGATGGCGATCGGCGAGGAGCGGCATCACGTGGCGCCATTCGTACCAGGTCGAGGGCCAGCCGTGCAGGAGGACGACCGCATCGCCGGCGCCGGCCGCGGCGTAGTGCATCGACATGTCGGCGAGTTGCGTATGGTCGTGTGTGATCAGCATGTCGAAACCCTAGTGCGCCGCGCCCGCCCGGGTGGCCGGCGGATGGCCAGCCAGCATATCGGTCGGCCAGGCGAGCGGCACCCCTTCGTCGAGCAGGCTGCGCTGGAACTCGGCGAGCCGCTCGCTGCGCACCGTCGCCGGCACGATGCCGTGCGCAAGCGCGAATGCCGCCAGCGCGCCCGCCGACTCGCCGATGTTCCACTCGACCGGATGGAGGCGGAAGCATCCGTTGGTCAGGTGCGTCGTGCCGATGTTCTTGGCCGCCGCGATCAGGTTGGAGATGCGCACAGGAATCAAGGCGCCGAGCGGGATCTGGAACGGATGCGTGCGGCAGCTCAGGCCGACGTCGTCGGCGCCGGCGCGGTGGATGTCGATCGGGTACCAGCCGATGCCGACGGACTCGGCGCAGGGCTCGGCGAGCGGGCCGGGTCGAAGATCGGCGGAGACGTGCTGTTCGAGCACTGTCGACAGGGCAACGATGCGCCGTGATTCGCGGATGTACGGATGCTTCGACAAGCCGTCGATGCTGCCCATCACGTCGGCACGCAGCATCAGCTCTGGCGCACCGAGGCGATCGCCCTCGGCCGGCGCTTCGGTCTGCAGCCAGTGCAGGAACCCGAGGCTGACCTGCTTGGCCTCCTGCAGCGCGAGCGCGGCCGCGGCGGCGGGGACGTCGACGATGCCGCGATCGCGGTAGTCGTTGCCCGGCCAGTTGAACATGCTCAGCTCGTTCGTTGCCGGGCCGAACACGCTCGCCGCGAGCAGGCGGCGATAGCTCCACAGGCCGCCCTTGGTCCCGGGCATGGTTTCGTAGAGCCGATAGGCGAGGCGGCCGCTCTGCTCGCCGTAGATCTCGCCGCCGTGGACGTCGATCGTCAGGCTGTACGGCTGCGCAGCGCGATCGTGGCGATAGCGCTGGGGCTCGGTGACGACATGGCTCTCGCCGCGCGGCCGTCGCTCGGCCGCGAAGGTGTAGGTGAAGCTCTGCACGCAATGCGGCTTCGCCTCGTGCGGCTGGGCGTGCGGCTCGCCCGTCTCGGCGATCGACTCGGCACCTGCGCGGTACGCGGCGCCGGCAAGCGGCAGCAGGTCGCCGAGCTCGGTCGCATCGATGACGATGCCGGCGCGGAAGCGCAGCTGCGTGCCGTCGTCGAGGCTCATCGCGCCCAGGGAGTCGATTCGGTCTTCGGATGCGTCGATCGCGATCGTCTTGCAGCGCATGAAGACGGTGAGCCGTCCGCTCGCGACGTGCGGCGCGAGCATCTCGCGCATCGCCGCGGCGCCGACGCGCGGCTCGAACGCGAGACGACTGACCCAGCAGTCGCCCGGGTTCAGGGCAGGCGATGCGCCGGCGCGTTCACCCGCGATTCCGCGGTAGTGCGCGCGCAACTTCTCGCGCAGTACGTCGTAGCTCGCCGTGCCGCCGAAAGTCTCGATGTGCTCGTGCTCGTCGAGCGCGGAAACGCCTTGCGCGCTGAGCTGGCC
>JBDTNU010000538.1:0-2972 GCA_039933535.1 Caldimonas sp.
AGCGGCCGGAGCTTGCCCGACTTGACCTGCGGCATCACCGCCACGGCGGGCACGCATGCGAACTGCACGTCGCCCTGCAAGAGCGCAAGGATGGCGAGCGGCGACGACGCGTACGGAATGTGCACGGCGAAGGTGTCGGTCTTGGCCTTGAGCAGCTCGACGCCGAGCTGCGACAGGCTGCCGACGCCTGTCGACGCGAAGTTGAACTTGCCCGGATTGGCCCTCATCGCCTTCACGAGGTCGCCCAGCGAATTGATTCCGGAATCCGTGCGCACGGCGCAGACGTTTGCCTGCGCGCCGCCGAGCACGACCGGCCGCAACTCGGTGAACGGGTCGTAGCCGAGCTTCTTGTAGATCACGGTGTTGTAGACCAGCGGACCGTTGGTACTGACCACGAACGTGTAGCCGTCGCCGACCGACTTGGCAACCGCGCCGGTGCCGGTGTTGCCGCCGGCGCCAGCGCGGTTGTCGACGACCACTGCCTGGCCGAGCCGCGGTGCGATCTTCTCGGCGACGATGCGCGCGAACACGTCGGGCGAGGAGCCCGCGCCATACGGGATGAGGATGTGGATCGGCCGATTCGGCCAAGGTCCGCTTTGCGCCAGCGCGGCGCCGGCGCCACAGCCAAGCACGAACGCGAAGGCCGCGCGAAGGGCCGCGCGTGGAGAGGCAATACAGGTAAGTCTCATGGGGTGATCGGCTCGGTCTCTGCGAAGAAGCGCTCTTCACCGGCGACGAAGCCGGCCACGAGCACACGGTAAGTCGCCTCGACGACGTCGGGCAGCGAAGGAAAATCGGCGGCGCCGGCCGCGGCAAGCGAGCGCACGCGCGCGAACACGGCGGCCTGGCGTCCGGGTGCCGCCACCTGGAAGGCATCGCGCTTGAAGCGCGTCGCGTCGCGCACGCACAGTGCTCGTTCGGCCATCAGTGCCACGATCCGCGCATCGAGCGCGTCGATCTTGTGGCGCAGCGCGCCGAGCGACGCGGCCTGCGGCAGGTAGTATGGGTCGCGAAACCGGCGCACCGGCGCGGCGTCGACGCGAGGTTCTTGCGATTCGTGCATGGCGATGGGGGAGGTCGCTGCGGGCGGTCGAAACCATCGATCGTACAAGCGATGAGACGATGTTCGGGCGGAGGTTCATCGCGACTGTTGAGTCTCTGTCCAGCATATGCGGGGCAGGCGACCGCCGACCCGCGCCCGGCACGTCATCCGACTCGAGTCGGGCTGCGTACGGGACCGAAGCGCACTAGCATCCCTGTTCCGGAGCGTCCCTTCCGCTCGTCCCGCGCTTCAACCTTCTAGGAGACTCCATGATCGCTCGCCGCTTCTCTCTCGCTTTAATCGCCGCCTCGGCACTCGCCGCCGCCGGCTGCAGCATGACCGGCCCTTCCGACAGCAAGGCGATGTCGATGGGCGGCGAGATGAACGTGCCGCTCTCGGCGAAGAACGAGGTGCCGCCCAATGCCAGCACCGCGGTCGGCGCGGCCCGGGTCTCGCTCGACGGGAAGACGCTCAAATGGACCGTCACCTACTCGGGCACGACCGGCCCGGTGACGGCCGGCCATTTCCACGGCCCGGCCGCGGCCGGCACGAACGCCGGCGTCGTTGTACCTTTTACCGGCTCGATGGCCAGCCCGATCGAAGGCTCCGCGACACTCACGCAAGCCCAAGTCGACCAGCTCAAGGCAGGCATGTGGTACGTGAACCTGCACACCGCCGCCAATCCGGGCGGTGAGCTGCGCGGTCAGGTCAAGTAGCGCTTCTGCGGCCGTTCCGGCAGCGCCTATCATCGGCGCCGCCGGAACGGCCGTCGCTTCGACGGCGGTTCTTCTCCGAGGAGACCGCGATGCACGCTCGACGACTTGCCCCAGTCACCGCTCTCGTTGCCGGAGCGTTCGCGCTCGCTGCGTGCAGCAACATGAGCATGCCCGCCATGCCGGGGATGCCCGGCGGCGCGGCGCCGACAGGCACCGCGCCTGCCGCTCCGAACGCGCCCGCCATGCCCGGGATGCAGATGCCGGCCGCGACGGCGCCGGCAGCGCCCACCATGCCCGGGATGCCGCAAATGCCTCCGGCTGCGCAGCAGGCCGCGCAGGCCGCCCAAGCAGCGCAGGCGCAGGGCATGATCATCGGCAACCTCATGTCCGCGAGCCTCGGCGGCGCAAAGGAGGTGCCACCGAACGGCAGCAGCGGCAGCGGCATCGCCGCGATCAAGCTCGAGGGCGACGTCCTGAGCTGGGTCATCACCTATTCGGGGCTGACCGGCCCGGTCACCGGAGCCCATTTCCACGGGCCCGCTGCCACCAACGCCAACGCGGGAGTGATCGTGCCGTTCGCGGGCAGCCTGGGCAGCCCGATCAGCGGCAGCCAGAGGCTGACCGCGCCGCAGATCGCCGGGCTGCGCAGCGGACTCTGGTACGTGAACCTGCATACCTCGGCCTTCCCCGCCGGCGAACTCCGAGGCCAGGTCACCGCGGCCCAGTGATGTCGGGGCGCTGTGCTCGGCGCGCACTGGCACGCTCCTCTTCCTGCAGACGCAACACGCGCCTTTGCACCTTGCCGGTGGTCGTCATCGGCAGGGCGTCGATGAACTCGATCTCCTTTGGATACTCGTAGGGCGCGAGCTTGCCGCGCACATGCGCCTGCAGCTCGTGCTCTAGCTCGCGCGACGCGGTGTGGCCGGGCGCCAGCACGACATAGGCCTTGACCAGCGCGCCGCGCTCGGCATCGGGCTTCGGAACGACGGCGGCATTGGCCACGGCCGCGTGCTTGACAAGGCAGTTCTCGATCTCGCTCGGGCCGATCCGGTAGCCCGCCGCCTTGAACAGGTCGTCGCTGCGTCCCTGGTACCAGAGGTAGCCGGACTCGTCCATCACCGCGCTGTCGCCGGTGCGACACCAGCTGTCGTCGGGGTCGCCGGTGAACTTGGCCCGTGTCGCGTCGTCGCGCTTCCAGTAGCCGAGAAAGAAGA
>JBDTNU010000539.1:0-2969 GCA_039933535.1 Caldimonas sp.
GGGTCGACATGGCGATGCTGCCGATCGGCGACGGCGTGACGCTGGCGCGCAAGCGCTGACGAGGTATGGCGAAGGCGCTCAGGTCGGCGCCGGCCACTCGGCCGGGACAACGCCGCCAGACGCGCGCGCAGGCCACGCGGCGAGCACGACGCCGGCCAGGGCCAGCGCCATCGCGCCGATTTGCCAAGTGTTCAGTGTCTCGCCGTAGACGAACACGCCGACCGCAGCGGCACTGACCGGCAGGAACACCGTGAACACGCCCGCCGATGACGCTGGCACGCGCTTCAGTCCCGTCATCCATAGCCAGACGGTGAGGATGCTGGCGCCGATCGAATAGGCGATGAGCAAGCCCCAGTACGACGAGTCGATGAACTTGAACTGGAAGTCGGGAAACTGCCACAACGCGAACGGTGTGACCAGGACCAGTCCCCAGAGATTGATGAGCGCGCTGATCCGCTTCGGCCCGATCCGGTCGGCGAGCTTCTTGCCGATGACGACGTAGAGCGCCTCGCATGCCATCGCGCCGAGCAGCAGCAGGCTGCCGGCCAGCGTGCCGATCGTTTCGCCTTCTTCGTCCTTGGCAAGCGAGACGAGGGCAATGCCGGCGATCGCGCACGCGATGCCGGCGCCGCCGCGCAGGCTCACGCGCTCGTCGAGCATGAGCCACGAGAGGATCGCGACCGTCGCCGGGATCGCCGCCATGATGACGCCGGCCGCGAGGGCGGAGCTCTGCTTCATGCCGAACAGCATGCAGATCGAGAACAGGAAGTTGCCGAAGAACGATTCGAGGAAGATCAGGCGGTGCGCGCGGCCATCGAGCGGCGCCTCGCTGGCCGGCCGGCGCAGCCAGGGCGCCATCGCCACCGCAGCGATCGCAAATCGCATCCATGCCAGCAGGAAGATCGGGAAGACGATGACCAGCGCTTTCGAGAAGCCGACATAGCCGCCGACGATGGCCATCGCCAGGGCCAGACAGAAATACGCGAGCCACACGTTCATGATGTTTGTCTCCGGTTAGCCGCTGCCATGTCCTGCGCGTGCCGCCGCTCGTTGCGCGCCAGCACGAAGCTCGCCGCGACGACACCGATTGCCACCAGGGCGATGATGATCGTCGCCACCGCGTTCACGCTCGGGTTCAGGCCGAGCCTGGCGCGCGAGAAGATCACCAGCGGCATCGTCGTCGCGCCCGGGCCCGAGAGAAAGGCAGAAAGCACGACGTCGTCGAGCGAGAGGGTGAAGGTGAGCAGAAAGGCCGAGAGCAGGGCTTGGCCGATCATGGGCAGGGTCACGAGCCAGAACACCTGCCAGGGTCGTGCGCCCAGGTCCATCGCCGCTTCCTCGAGCTGGGGGTTCAGCGTTTGCAGGCGAGCGCGGACCACGACCGTCGCGTAGGCCATGCCGAGCAGCAGGTGGCCGAGCCAGATCGTCAGCATGCCGCGCTCCGGAAAGCCGACGCCGAAGAGCGCTTCGGTGGCACGTTGCAATGAGACGAGCATCAGCAGCAGTGACAGGCCGATGATGACTTCGGGCATGACGAGCGGCGCGGCCACCATGCCGGCGAACAGGGTCCGGCCGAAGAAGCGGCGATAGCGCGTCAGCGCGAATGCGGCGAGCGTGCCGAGCACGAGCGAGGCCGAGGCGGTCGCCAATGCAACCTTCAGCGACAAGGCGAGGCCTGCGAGCAATTCGCTGTCGGACGCGAGCGCGACGTACCACTTGAACGTGAAGCCGCGCCACACGTTGGCGACCGGCGAGTCGTTGAAGGAGTAGACGACCAGCGCGACGATGGGCACGTAGAGGAAGGCGAAGCCGAGCGCCAGCCAGCCGCGCGCAAAAGCGCGATTGAAGGTCGCGGCGCCGACGCTCACGTGCGTCGCTCCTGGACTTCGGCTTGGTAGCGACTGAACACGGCCACCGGAACGATCACGAGCAGCACCATCGTCACGGCGACCGTGCAGGCCATCGGCCAGTCGTTGTTGCTGAAGAACTCGTCCCAGAGGGTGCGGCCGATCATCTGTGTCTGCGGGCCGCCGAGCAGCTCGGGGATCACGTATTCGCCGACGCACGGGATGAACACCAGCATGGCTCCGGCGACGACGCCGGCGCGCGACAGCGGCACCGTGATCTTCCAGAACGCCGTCCACGCCGTCGCGCCGAGGTCGGAGGCTGCCTCGAGCAGGCGCAGGTCCATCTTCGCCAGGTTGGAGTACAGCGGCAGGATCATGAACGGCAGGTACGTGTAGGTCATGCCGAGGACCAGCGAGAACGGCGTGTTCATCAACTGGCCCGGACCCGGAATCAGGCCGAAGAAGGCGAGCACGCGGTCGAGCCCGATCTTTTCGATCGCATTCGCGGCCAGGCCCTGTTCGGTGAGCAAGGCTTTCCATGCATAGACGCGGAGCAGGAACGAGGTCCAGAACGGCAGCATCACCAGCATCAACAGGGCCGGCTGCATGGTCCGGCGCGAGCGCGCCATGAAGTAGGCGAACGGATAGCCGATCGCCAGGCAGAGCAGCGTCGTCACGGCCGCGTATTTCAGGCTCGCGAGATACGTGGTGAAGTAGAGGCTGTCTTCGGCCAGCAGCAGGTAGTTGCCGAACTTGAGGCTGAACGCGATCGCGCCGTCTTTCCAGGCGACGATGTCCTTGAACGTCGTCGCCTCCATCTCGGAGACGCTGATCTTCGCGACGACCAGGAACGGCAGCAGGAAGAATGCGGCCAGCCAGGCGTAGGGAATGCCGATGACGGCGGCCCGGCCGCCGAACCCGCGGGCGACTCTCATTGGGTCAGCACGACCTGCGCCAGGGGCGACCAGCTCGCCCATGCCGGGTCGCCCCAGGTGAGGCTGGCGCCTTGCCGCTCGGTGTTGCTCTGGCTGATCTTGAGAACGCGCCCCGATGCGAGCTGCAGGTGATAGACGGTGAAGCTGCCGAAATAGGCCATGTCCTTCACCGTGCCGCGCACGCGGT
>JBDTNU010000540.1:0-2966 GCA_039933535.1 Caldimonas sp.
CGCAACGTCAGGACGGCACCGGCGGGCGCTGCGCGCGGCAAGTAGAGCCAGCCTTCGCCGCCGCCGCTCGCGGACCGGCCGCCGGCGAACCGCGCACCGACTGTCGACGATCCATGCATTCGCCGCTTCGCCTGCTCCTGGTCGGCACGACGCCGCAATTCGCCTCTCTTGCCGAACGGCATTTCGCGGCGGCGGCGCCCGCCTCTGCGGATCGCGTCGCCACACTGGCCGAGGCCGAAGCCATGCTGGTTGGCGACGTGGGCTATGACGCGATCGTCCTCGACGCGGCGAGCGTCGTCGTCGCCGCGACCGAAGTCGAGCTGATCGCGGCACGCGCAGCGCTTCTTGTCGTCGTCGCCGAGCCCGACGCCGAGGACACGCTCGGCTGGCTGCGTAGCGGCGCCGAAGACGTGCTCGGCCCCGACGAGCTGCTCGGCCCGGCCGGCTGGCGTCGCTTGCGCTTTGCAATCGAGCGCAGGCAGCGGCGCGAAGAACGCGGGCCGGCGTATGCCACCGATGCCGCGACCGGTCTGCCGCACCGCCGCCAGCTCATCGAGCACCTGAGCCAGCTGCTTGCCCTTCGCGAGCGAGATCCGTCGCCGATGGCGGTGCTCGCCTTGCGCATCGAGCTGCCGGAATCGCCCGGCGGCAACGACGAGGCGGAGCTGCTGCGTCGCAAGATCGCAGTGCGGCTGCGTGCCGGCGTTCGGGCCAGCGACATCGTCGCCACGGTCGATGACGAAGACTTCGTCGTGCTGCTCGGCGCCTTGCTGGCGCCGGCTGATGCGACCCGCGTTGCCGAGAAGCTCAGCGCCGCGATCGGCGCGCCGTTCCAGGTCGGCGGAAACGAGCGGTCGGTGGCCGTCGCCGTCGGCATCGCCCACTATCCGCAGGACGGCAACCAGGCCGAGCACCTGTTGCGGCGCGCCCTGGCGCTGGCCGCCGTGGCCCCGGCACTCAGCCACGCCGGACCGGCGGTGATCCAGGATCCGGCCGGCGCTCTCCGCGTTGCCGCCAACGACGAGGCCTGACGACGACGCTCAGCGCTGGATGTCGCCGAGGCAGAGGTATTTGATCTCGACGTAGTCGTCGATGCCGTGGCGCGAGCCTTCGCGCCCGAGGCCCGATTGCTTCACGCCCCCGAACGGAACCTCGGCGACCGAGATCAGGCCGGTGTTGACGCCGACCATTCCCGACTCGAGCGCTTCACCGACACGAAAGATGCGGCCGATGTCGCGGCTGTAGAAATACGCGGCCAGGCCGAACTCGGTGGCATTGGCCATCGCGATCGCCTCGGCTTCGGTCTCGAAGCGGAATACCGGCGCGACCGGCCCGAAGGTTTCTTCGCGCGCGAACAGCATCTCGCTCGTCGCACCGGTGACGACGGTCGGCTCGTAGAAGCGCTCGCTGCCCATGCCGGTCAGGCGACGCCCGCCGGTGACCAGCGTGGCACCCTTGGCGAGCGCGTCGGCGACGTGGGATTCGATCTTCTTCATCGCGTTGTCGTTGATCACCGGACCTTGCGTCACGCCCGCGTCGAAGCCATTGCCGACCTTGATCGCGTTGGCCTTGGCTGCCAGCTTCTCGACGAAGGCGTCGTGCACGCTCGCCTGCACGTAGAGCCGGTTCGCGCAAACGCAGGTCTGGCCGGCGTTGCGGTACTTGCTGGCGAGCGCGCCTTCGGCCGCGGCGTCGAGGTCGGCATCGTCGAAGACGATGAAGGGCGCGTTGCCGCCGAGCTCGAGCGAAAGCTTCTTGATCGTCGGCGCGCATTGCTTCATCAGGATCCGGCCCACTCCGGTCGAGCCGGTGAACGACAGGTGACGAACGATGTCGCTTTCGCACAGCACGGCGCCGACGGCTGCGGAGTGCGTGGTCGTCACGACGTTGAGCACGCCCGCCGGCAGGCCGGCGCGCTTGCCGAGCTCGGCGATGGCCAGCGCGCACAAGGGCGTCAGCTCGGCCGGCTTGACGACGATGGTGCAGCCGGCGGCCAGGGCGGGGCCGACCTTGCGCGTGATCATCGCGATCGGAAAATTCCATGGCGTGATCGCCGCGCACACGCCCATCGCCTGCTTGATGACGACGTAGCGCTTGTTGGCGTCGGTGGTCGGAATCGTCTCGCCGTAGACGCGCTTGCCTTCCTCGGCGAACCACTCGATGAAGCTGGCGCCGTACACCACTTCGCCCTTCGCCTCGGCGAACGGCTTGCCTTGCTCGGCGGTCATGATCCGGGCCAGGTCGTCGGCATTGGCCAGCATGAGCTGGAACCACCTCATCAGGATCGCGTGGCGCTCCTTGGCGGTCTTCGCCCGCCAGCCCGGCCAGGCCTTCTGCGCCGCGTCGAGGGCCTCGCGGGTTTCCTGAGGGCCGAGGTCGGCCACGTCGGCGAGCTTGCCACCGGTCGCCGGATCGCGCACGTCGAAGCGAGCGCTGCCCGATATCCATTCGCCGCCGATGAGCGCGTCGGTCTTGAGCAGGCTGGGGTCGGCGAGCGTCGCGAGGGGTGAGGTCGTCATGTCCATGAGGGCGGTGCTTGCAGGTGATCGAGAACTCTAGCGCCTGAAGCCCGCCCGCTCGCCGCGCGCGGGCAACCCCTACCATTGCGGCTTCGCCGCGCACCCGCGCCGCCTGCTCGCAAGACCCTCTGGAAGACCGATGAAAGCCGCCGAGATCCGCTCCACGTTCCTGAAGTTCTTCGAATCGAAGGGCCACACGATCGTGCCTTCGAGCCCGGTCGTGCCGGGCGACGACCCGACCTTGCTGTTCACCAACGCCGGGATGAACCAGTTCAAGGACGTGTTCCTCGGCTTCGACAAGCGCTCGTATGTGCGCGCGACGAGCTCGCAGAAATGCATACGCGCCGGCGGCAAGCACAACGACCTCGAGAACGTGGGCTACACGGCGCGCCACCACACCTTCTTCGAGATGCTGGGCAACTTCAGCTTCGGCGACTACTTCAAGAA
>JBDTNU010000541.1:0-2934 GCA_039933535.1 Caldimonas sp.
GCGAACTGTTCGCGCACCTTGGTCTTCTCGGTGTTCGGAAGGCCGCTGCCCATCGGCCCCGCGGGCACGAACACGCAGGGCAGGTGGCCGAAGTGCAGCGCGCCGATCAGCAGCCCGGGCACGATCTTGTCGCAGATGCCGAGCAGGAGCGCGGCGTCGAACACGTCGTGCGAGAGCGCGATCGCCGTTCCCATCGCGATCGTGTCGCGCGAGAACAGGCTCATCTCCATGCCGGCGCGGCCCTGGGTCACGCCGTCGCACATCGCCGGCACGCCGCCGGCCACCTGCGCCGTGGCACCGAGCCGATGCGCGGCGGCGCGGATCAATTCCGGGTAGCGCTCATACGGCTGATGCGCCGAGAGCATGTCGTTGTACGAAGTCACGACACCTATGTTGGGCGCGCGCTCGGCGACGATCGTCAGCTTGTCGGCAGGCGGCAAGGCCGCGGTGGCATGGGCCAGATTGGCGCAGCCCAGGCGCTCGGGACCCCGCGGCCGGGCGATCATGGCCTCGACCCGCGCAAGATAGGCGGCACGGCTGCTGGCGCTGCGCTCGCCGATGCGCTGGGTGACCGCGACGACGCCTGGTTTCATCGCCCGATCCTCGCGCCGGCGTTCGAGCTAGCGCAAGCTCAACCCGACGCGGTCCCGCGCCGCGTCGGGCAGGCCGCCGGCGGGCACCTCGATCAGCTCGATCTGCATCTTGCCGGAACTGATGCCGTCGGCCTCCAGGGCATGCCGAACCGCGCCGGTGCGCGCCTTCGCGAGCTCGAGGTCACGCGCCTTGAACTCCCCCGTGAGGTAGCGGACGCTGAGGCGAACCGAGCTCGCGCTCGCCCGCGCCGCTTCGGCAAAGCGGGCCAGCGCGTCGGCGGATTGCGGCAGCAGCTTGTCGGAAGCCGCCGCGAAGACAAGCTCGCTCGGAATCCCGTCTGTCGGCGAAGCGGCTGCCTGCGGCGTTGATCCAGGCAGGGCCGGTGCCGCCGGGCTCGCCGATGCCGCCACGGCAACGTCGGGAGGGGCACGACGACCGGCGAGCACGATTCCTGCAATGGCAACCACGATCAACACAGCGACGGCGACGATGACGACGGTGCGTGAAGAATTGCTCGGTGGCGGCTTCTTTGGTTCGCTCATGAGTTTCCCGGGTGTTTTGTTCTGCTTTGCGGTGGCCGATTCTAGTTGCCGATGAATGCGCCACACGCCCTTCTGCCGGGCAGCCGCGACCCCGAGCGGCTGCTCGACGAAGCCCTTGCCGCATGGGGCGGCGAGGGCGATGCATGGATCTTCGGCTACGCCTCGCTGATCTGGAAACCGGAGTTCTGTTCGGTCGAGGACCGGCCCGCCACGGTCTACGGTTGGCACCGCGCACTGACCATGCGTTCCCGCGTCAATCGCGGCACGCCCGAGTGCCCCGGGCTGGTATTCGCCCTGGTCGGCGGCGGTTCGTGCCGCGGCCGGGCCTACCGGGTCGATCGCCCGCGGGTCGAATCGGAGCTGCGGCGACTCTGGGGCCGCGAGATGCCGACCGGCGTCTATGACCCGAAGTGGCTGCCGTGCCGCACGCCGCAGGGCGTGGTCCGCGCGCTTGCCTTTACCCTCGACCGCAAGAGCCCGAGCCACACCGGTCCCGTGCCGGACGCGCAGATGGTGGAAATCCTGCGCTCGGCCAACGGCCGCTACGGCAGCACGCTCTCCTATCTGGTCGAGACCGCGACCTCGCTGCGCAACTGCGGCATCCGCGATCGCGACATCGAGCGGCTGGTCGACCTGGCCCGGCGCAACGCCCTCACGGCCTGACGCCGTTGCTGGTTCGCAGTGACGGTGCCGCGGGCTCCGCCCGGCGCGCCGATGCCAGATCGTCGGTGGTATCGATGTCGACCAGGATGCCCGGGTCGTCGAGCTCGAGACCGAACGCCGGATAGCGCGCGACGAGGCGACGCGCCCCTTCGTCGCCGGTGAGCGCGACCAGCTCTGAATACAGTTCGGCGGCGAAGCCGACCGGGTGACCGCGCTTGCCGCGGTGCTGGGCATAGACGACCGAATGCTGGTCGAGCTGGCGGGCAACGGCCTGCAAGGTCGACGGCAGCACCAGCGGCATGTCGCCGGGCAGGATCAACCAGCCTTCCGCGTGGGGCCGGGCGCCGACACCCGCGCTGATCGAATGGCCCATGCCCAGTCCCGTCTGGCCGCCGCTGCCGACCTCGGGAACCAGCACGACGTCGCGCGCCGCGACGCTGCTGCGCGCCAGCTCTGCAAAGGGCTCGGTCGTGACGACGACGACGTGCAGGTTGCTCGCGATCGCGTGGCGCAGTGTCGTCGCCAGCACGCTCTGCTCGCCGAACGGCGCAGCAAGCTTGTGCGCGCCCGCCGTGTAGCGCGAGCCGCTGCCGGCCGCGAGAACGATCACGGTGCGCGTGGTTGCCATGTCCCGAGGATGAGAGACAGGCGTCGAATCAGTAAGTGGTAGGTCTACGTAGGGCATTCCCCGTACGCAAAAGCGCTCGGGTCGAAGCGGTCGGGCAGCGCAGCCCACATGCGCGCCGATCGGCAGCCCTTCCTATACTCGGCATGTGACCGACCTCGCCGCGCTGCGCAAGAGCTACGAACTCGCCGAGCTCGACGAATCGGCGTCGCTCGGCGACCCTTCGCAGCAGTTCGCGAGCTGGCTCGAGCAGGCAATCGCAGCCCAGCTGCCGGAGCCCAACGCGATGACGCTCGCCACGGTCGGCGCGGATGGCCGGCCATCGACGCGCATCGTCCTGGTCAAGGGCTGCGACGAGCGCGGCCTGGTCTGGTACACCAACTACGAAAGCCGAAAGGGCCACGAGCTCGCGCTGCACCCGGCGGCGGCCTTGCAGTTCCACTGGGTCGAGCTGGAGCGCGTGGTCCGAATCGAAGGCCGGGTCGAAAAGGTCTCGGCCGAGGAGTCCGA
>JBDTNU010000542.1:0-2932 GCA_039933535.1 Caldimonas sp.
GCTCAGCGCCTGTGCCTCGAAGGCGCCGACCGGGAAGCCCGTCCTGCGCAAGATCGCGCTCATCCCGGCGACCGAGCCGCAGACCCTGACCATGAAGAACGAGAACGGGGGTCAAGAAGAAGGGGCGACAAGTTCGCGATCCTCGTCGTCGTCGCCGCTGTCCGGCGTCTCGTCGACCTCGATCTCCTCGCGGATCAGCGCCGCCTCGGTCGCCAGCGCATCGAGGAGACCGGCGAGCTGCTCGCCGCTCATGCCGTCGATCGGCACGCGTCCCCAGACCACGACCGTGCCGGCCTTGTCGGCGCCGATGCGAAACGGCGCGAGCGGGCTGTCGTGAAAGTTGCGGCGCATCAGCCAGAGCAGCGTGCCCTCGTTCATCGAGCCCGGCAGCGGGCCGACCGGCGACATCAGCATCAGCGAATAGGCGTCTTCGGGAACGAGCATCACCGTGCCGCCTTCGCCGACCGTGAGCTGGACGATGCCGTTGGCATCGGCGGGAATTTCCAGCACGCCGATGGCCTTGGCGAGCTGCGTGTAGAGGGCTTGGGCGCTGGGTGACATGCTTCGGTCTCGTCGTTGTTGAAGGCGATCAGGCCGCCGGCCGCATGCGGCGCTGATCGAGTTGCCGCGCGAACTTCCTGTGGCCGCGCTTCGGGATGCGGTGGTCGGCCTTCTTCGCGAAGTGCTTGACGCCGAGGTCGATCGCCTGGTTCACGTCTGACGGCTTCTTCGCGTGGCGCAGCAACTGCTCGATCGTGAGCAGCGTGAGGATGCCGGCGCCGCCCTCGGGCTCCTGCTTCATCTTCGGATAGACGAGCTGCTTCACGATGTTGTCGGCGAAGGTGTGCGCACGCAGCCCTTCGGCGATGGCGTCGGTGGCATCCATGGTCGGGCTCTTCTTGCCGCCGTTGCGGTTGATGCGGCGCGCTGCCTCGAGCATGAGGTCGAGCTCGGGCTTCTTGTTCAGCTCGCGTCCGACGTAGGCCTGGAACTGCGGCTCGGCACCGGCCAGCTTGTCGAGCTCGTCGAGCGCCATCGAGACGTCCTTGGTCTGCAGCGCGTCTGCCGCGCGCTTGCCGCCGGCAACGGCCTTCTTCGCGCCGTCCTGCAGCTTGGCGACCATCTCGGCGACGTGCTCGCGAAACGTGACCGCCGCCTTGGCGCCGGCGTAGTTGCCCGCGGCGAGCGTCTTCAGCTCGTCGAGCGGGATCGAGACGAACATCTCGGCGTCGCTCTTGAACTCGTGCTCGCGCGACTTGCCGTCTTCGGCGATCTGCTTCTTCGTCTCGGCCTCGGTCTTGGCGCGGAGGTCGTCGCGCACCGCCTTGGGCGGGTTGAAGTTGAGCGTGCCGCCGCCCATGCCGCGCATGTCGTACTTGCCCTTCTTGCCGGTCTTCGGATCGACGTAGTCGCAGACCAGCGGCACGACGACGATCTCGCCGGGCTTGTCGGCCGCCGACTTGTTCTTGGCGTACTCGGCGCCTGCGTTGTTGCTGCCGGTGAACCAGTCCATGAGGCGCGTCTTCAGGCCCTGTGCCGGATTGACGCGGCCCTTGACGATCTTGCCGGCGTCGCCGTCGGGGTCGTCGAACAGGAAGGTCACGCCGCGCTTCTCGGGCAGCGGGTCGAGGTCGCGCTCGTTGCCGATGCTCGACGAGGTGGGCGTGTTGTTCATGACGCCGCCGTCGATGAAGGTGACGGTGAGGCCGCTCGCGATCTTGATGTCGATGGGCTTGAACGCGCCGGGGAACGAGGCCGAGGCGTGCACCGCCACCGCCACCTCGAGGTCGGGCTCGGTGTCGGCGTCGAAGACGTAGAGCTGGCCTTCCTGGTTGCCACCCTTGAACTTCTTGGCCTTGGCCGGCTTCTCTTCCTTCTTGCCGCCCTTCTTCTGCGCCTCGAAGTCCTGCTTCTGGTCGCTCTTTTCGGTGGTGTAAGTGCCGGTCATCACCAGCTCCTTGATGGAGGGGATGAACTTCGAGAGGGTGCGGTAGTCGCCGAAGGTCGGGCCGGCCTTGTTGCTCGACAGGCGCTCGATGATCTTCAGAACCTCGGGGGCGGGTGGCTTGCCTTCCTGGCCGCACTTCACGGTGTATTCGCTCATGCGCTTGCGCAGCGTCTCGTCGAGCACGTCACGCACGATGTCCTCGAGGCCCTTGCCGGTGAGCGGGCTGAGGTCGTTGGTGAGCAGCTTGTTCTTCATGGCCCGCGCGAGCAGGCCCTTCTTGGTGCCGCCGGTGCCTTCGGTGATCGCGTCGGTGGTGCTGTCGGCATCGGCGACCTTCAGGAACTCCTCGGGCTTGATGCCCGCGGCGACCAGCGCCGCCGTCATCGAGCCGACCGAGGCGCCGGCGATCTTGGTGGTGCCGTCCAGCACGCCGCTCTCGTAGAGCGCCTTCACCGCACCGGGCAACGCCGTGCCCTTGCCGCCGCCACCCGAGAAGGTGATCTCGGCCACCTTCGGCGGCGGCGCGGTGTAGACGATGCGGCCGTTGGCGCGCTTGGCCACTTCGAGCTTCTTGCCGCCGTCGCCGTCGAACGCCTGCGGCGGCCTGGGCAGCGGCACCGGCGGCGCGATCACGGCGTTGGAGCGTTCCCGGCCCTGGCCGAGGCGCACCGCGGAGCCACGCTCGGGAAGCTGCTGCGTCGCGGTGACGAAGCGGCCTGGCGGCGCGACGGGCACGTCGTCATCGTCGTCGTCACCCAGGAGTTCGCGCGGCGTGCGCGGGTGCGAGACCGGCTCGACGGGAAGCTCCTTGCGCGGCGGCGCGACAGGAATGGCGTTGCCGGACGCGCGCAGGCCGAGTACCGAGAGCAGTCCCATGAATTCCTCGCTTTGCCGCGCGTTGCAGATCGCGACTCGAGTTGTCGATGCGACGAAATGCTATCGAGGCGAGGATGACGCAGCAAGGGTATTTGCCACGCGAAATGC
>JBDTNU010000543.1:0-2930 GCA_039933535.1 Caldimonas sp.
CGGCATCGCCATCATCTACGCCATGCTCAACGAGGCCGAGCCCTGGGGCATCACCAAGGCCAAGGCGACGGCAATGGGCTACCAGCACGAGTGGGACGCAGCGCTCGAGTCGCTGCGCGCCATGCACAAGCGTGGCATCCGCATCCTGCCCGGCGGCGACTACGGCTTCGCCTTCACGCCGCACGGCCAGAACGCGCGCGACCTCGAGTTCTTCGTCAAGTACCTCGGCTTCACGCCGATGGAGGCGATCCGCTCGGCCACGCTCTACGGCGGCCAGATCATGATGAAGCCCGACGAGCTCGGCGTCATCAAGGACGGTTTCCTCGCCGACCTGCTGCTGGTCGACGGCGACCCGCTCGCCAACCTCTCCATCCTGCGTGATCCGAAACGCATCCTCGCCGTGATGAAGGACGGCGTGTTCGCGAAGTCGCCCGCCATCGCCTCGCAACGGCGCTGGGAGCACGCTGCGTGAGAGACAAGAAGAAGATCGCGCTCTGGCTGCTGTTCGCAGGGCCGATCGCCGTCTTCTCGGTCTGGGCGGTCGTCGACAACGCCGAGCTCTACTTCAAGACGCTGCTCAACGGCCTGACGCTGGCCTCGCTCTACTTCCTGGTCGCGAGCGGCTTCACGCTGGTGTTCGGCCTGATGCGCAACGTCAACCTCGCGCACGGCTCGCTGTTCCTGCTCGGCGCCTATGTCGGCTGGGTCGTCGGCGACAACACCGGCTCCTGGCTGCTCGCCGTGGCTGCCGGCTTCTTCTCGGCGGCGGTGGTCGGCCTGTTGATGCAGGTCTTCATCTTTCGCTTCATGGAAGGGCAGGACCTGCGCCAGACCCTGGTGACGATCGGCCTGTCGATCGTGTTCGCCGACCTCATGCTCTGGGGCTTCGGCGGCGACATCTACACCTTCGATCCACCGGCCCTGATCTATGGCTCAACGGTGCTGCCGCTGGTCGAGAAGTTTCCGACCTATCGCCTGTTCGTGCTGGTCGGCGCCATCGTCATCGGCATCGGCCTGTGGACCTTCCTCGCCAAGACGCGCGTCGGCATGATGATCCGTGCCGGCGTAGACGACCGCGCCATGCTCGCCGCCTCGGGCGTCAACGTGCAGCTCGTCTTCGCGGTGACCTTCGCGATCGGCGCCGGGTTGGCAGGCCTGGCCGGCGTGGTCGGCGGCACGGCGCTGTCGATCTCGCCGGGCGAGGACACCCGCTACCTGCTCGCGTCGCTCGTCGTCGTCATCGTCGGCGGCATGGGCAGCGTCGTCGGTGCTTCGATCGGTGCCCTGCTGATCGGCCTGGCCGAGCAGTTCGGCCAGGCCTACGCGCCCACCTACAGCGTCGTCTTCACCTTCGTGATCATGGTCGTCGCGCTGGCGTTCCGGCCGCGCGGGATCATGGGCCGGGCTGCATGAGCGCGTCGCAGTGGCGCAGGGCGATGAATTCGGCGGCGACCGGGGCGTCGCACCTGCCCGCAGCCCGCGCGCCGCGGGCGCGAGAGTCGGCGGCATCGCCGACGCTCGATGCCGGCCCGGCGCCGCGATGGGTCGATCGCATCGGCATCCGGCCACGCCACCTGATCGTCCTGGTGGCAGTGCTGGCCTACCCCTTCATCGCCTCGCCGTTCTTCACCTACCAGATCGGCGCGCAATCGCTGGCGCTCGGCCTGATCGCGCTCTCGCTCACTTTCCTGGGCGGCTATGGAGGCATGGTCTCGCTGGCGCAGATGACGGTGGCCGGGTTCGCCGGCTACCTGGTCGCGATCTTCGGCACCAGCAGCGTGGCCGCGATCAGTCTCGGCTGGCCGTGGTGGCTGGCCGTGCCCTTTGCGCTGCTCGGGGCGACCGTGGTCGCCGCCGCGGTGGGCTGGCTCTCGGTCCGCACCGAAGGCATCTACACGATCATGATCACGCTGGCGATCGGCGTCGCCTTCTTCTACCTGGCGCAGCAGAACTACACGCTCTTCAACGGCTTCGGCGGCTTCAGCAAGATCGCCGCGCCGCAGCTGTTCGGCATCGACTTCCGCGAGCCGGTGCCCTTCTATTTCGTGGCGCTGGCGTGTGCGCTGGCCGGCTACTTTCTCGTCAAGCACCTGGTGCGCGCGCCCTTCGGCATCGCGCTGCAAGGCATCCGCGACAACCCGCGACGCATGGCCTCGCTCGGCTTTCACGTCACTGCGCACCGGGTCGCGGCCTACGCGGTGTCGGGAGTGCTCGCGGCGGTCGGCGGCGTGCTGATGGTCTGGTACAACGGCCGGATCTCGCCGGGCACCATCAACCTCGCGCAGATGATCGGCATCCTCGTCATCGCCGTGCTCGGCGGCATGCGGCATCCGATCGGCGCCTTCATCGGCGCGATCGTCTACGTGCTGCTGCAGAACTTCGCGATCGACCTGTTCGTGCGCGAACGCTTCAATCTCGTGATCGGCGGCGTGTTCCTGACCGTCGTCCTGTTTTCCCCCGATGGGCTGCTCGGGCTGTGGGCGATGCTTCGCTCACGCCTGGTGCGGCTCCAGCCTTCCCACCAAAAGAGGAGACACCCTTGAAAGCAACGAAGAGAAAACTCTGGAGCCGTTCGATCGTCGGCGCGGCGGCGGCGCTCTGCCTGCTCGGCTCGGCCGCGGCACAGGAGACGCTGAAGATCGGCGTGCTCGCCAACCTCGAAGGGCCGTTCGCGGTGCCGGGCCAGGACGGCTACCGCGGCGCCGACATGGCGCTGAAGGAAAAGAACGGCATGGCCGGCGGCAAGAAGATCGAGTTCGTCAAGGTCTCGTCCGACGCGACCCCCGACAAGGCCGTCGCCATGACGCGCAAGGCGGTCGAGCAGGACAAGGTCCAGATCATGATCGGGCCGCTCTCGGGCGACGAAGGCATCGCGGTCAAGAACTACGCCAAGACCAAGCCCGACATCACCTTCATCAACGGCTCGTCGG
>JBDTNU010000544.1:0-2916 GCA_039933535.1 Caldimonas sp.
CTGACCTCTTGCATGCCATGCAAGCGCTCTCCCAGCTGAGCTATACCCCCATCGATTCGTCAGGAAAACCGAAGATTATAGCGAGGCCGGCGCCGCGGCCCGCAGCCGCTCCTGCACTGCCTCGCGTGAGAAGAGCGAGAGCACGGCGTCGAGCGAGGGTGTCTGGGCACGGCCGCAGACGATGACACGAACGGCTGGCGCGAACTGGCCCATTTTCAGGCCGTGCGCGACGAGAGTTTCCTTCACCGCAGCGGCGATGCCGGGCGCGGTCCACTCGACGCTGTCGAGCCTGCCTGCCAGCGTGGCGAGCCCGGGTCGAACTGCGTCGGTGACGTGTTGCGCGATGTCTTCTGCGCTGGCGGACGCCGGAACGAAGAACATCGCCAGCCAGCCGGCGAGCTCGGCGCCCGTGTTGCAGCGGTCCTTGAAAACGGCGCAGGCCCGGTTCAGCCAACCATCGTCGGTCGCCGCGATGTCGCGTCGCGCGAGCTGCGCCCGCGCCATCGCCACGAGCGCCTCGCCGGGCAGCGCTTTGAGGTAGTGCGCATTGACCCAGGCGAGCTTGGCCGCGTCCCACTGCGCGGGGTGTTTGGCGAGGTGACTGCCGTCGAACCAGGCAACCATCTGCTCGCGAGTGAACAGCTCCTCGTCGCCGTGGCTCCAGCCAAGACGTGCCAGATAGTTGAGCATCGCTTCGGGCAGAAAGCCTTCTTGCTCGTACGCCGTGACGCTGACCGCGCCCCTGCGCTTGGAGAGCTTTTGCCCGTCGTCGCCCAGGATCACCGGAACGTGCGCGAACACAGGCAAAGGTGCCCGAAGGCTGCGGAAGAGGTTGATCTGCCACGGCGTGTTGTTGACATGCTCGTCACCGCGAAACACGTGCGTGATCTGCATGTCCCAGTCGTCGACGACGACGGCGAAGTTGTAGGTCGGAACGCCATCCGCGCGGACGATCACCAGATCGTCGATCTCGCGGTTGGAGATCGAGATCGGGCCCTTGACGAGGTCGTCCCAGGTCACCATCCCTTCGGCCGGATTGCGAAAGCGGATCACCGGCGCGACACCCTCGGGCAGCGCCGGCAAGGTCTTGCCCGGCTCGGGGCGCCAGCGACCGTCGTAGAGCGGCTTTTCGCCGCGCGCGCGTTGTGCCTCGCGCATCGTCTCGAGCTCCTCGGGCGTGGCGTAGCAGTGGTATGCGCTGCCGTCGGCAAGCATGCCGTCGACGACTTCGCGATAGCGGGCCAGCCGCTGCATCTGGTAGATCGGCCCTTCGTCATGGTCGAGGCCGAGCCAGCGCATCGATTGGAGAATCTGGTCGACCGACGCCTCGCTCGAGCGGGCAACGTCGGTGTCTTCGATGCGCAGCACGAAGGTGCCGCCGTGATGGCGCGCGAACGCCCACGAGAACAGTGCAGTGCGCGCGGTGCCGAGATGGAGAAACCCGGTCGGCGAAGGCGCGATGCGCGTGCGCACCCGGCCGTGCACGACGGGCGCGTGCGAGGTGACGCTCACAAGCTGGCGAGGCCGCGCATGAGATCGGCCTTGATGTCTGCGATGTCGTCTAGGCCGACCGCCACGCGCACCATGCCCTGGACGATGCCGGCAGCCTGCCGCTGCTCTTCCGAGAGGCGACCGTGCGATGTGCTCGCCGGGTGCGTGATCGTGGTCTTGGTGTCGCCGAGGTTGGCGGTGATCGACAGGATCTCGGTCGAATCGATGACGTGGAAGGCATTCCTGCGCGCGGCGACCGCGTCGCCCTTCGTTGCAGCGACGACGAACGAGACGACCGCGCCGCCGCAACCGCGCTGCTGCGCCATCGCCAATTCATGTTGCGGGTGCGAAGCGAGGCCGGGATAGTAGACGCGCTCGACGCGACCCTGCGCCTCGAGCCAGTGCGCGAGCTCGAGCGCGCGCTCGCTTTGCGCCTTCATGCGGATCGACAGCGTCTCGAGACCCTTCAGCACGACCCAGGCGTTGAACGGCGACAGCGTCATGCCGGCGCTGCGCATCACGGGAACGAACTTCTCGTTGACGATCTTCTCGCTGGCGCAGATCGCCCCCGCGATGACGCGTCCCTGCCCGTCGAGGTATTTCGTACCCGAGTGGATGACGAGGTCGGCGCCGTATTCGACCGGTCGTTGCAAGGCCGGCGTGCAGAAGCAGTTGTCGACCGCGAGCCAGGCGCCCGCGTCGCGCGCGATGGCGGCAAGCGCGCGGATGTCGCACACCTCCGTGAGCGGATTGGTCGGCGATTCGGCGAACAGCAGCTTCGTGTTCGGCTTGACGGCGGCCTGCCACGCAGCCACGTCGGTCTGCGAGACGAACGTCGTCTCGACGCCGAACTTTCCGAACTCGCGTCCGAACAGCATCACCGTCGAGCCGAACACGCTCTGCGAGCAGATGACGTGGTCGCCGGCCTTGAGCAGGCCCATGCAGAGCAGAAGGATCGCGCTCATGCCCGACGAGGTGGCGATGCAGGATTCGGTGCCTTCGAGCGCCGCCAGGCGCCGCTCGAACATCGTCACCGTCGGGTTGGTGAAGCGCGAATAGATGAACGCTTCTTCCTCGTTGGCAAAGCGCGCCGCCGCCGTGGCCGCGTCGGGCTGGACGAAGCTGCTGGTGAGGAAGAGGGCTTCCGAGTTCTCGCCCCAGGCGCTTGGCGGCAAGCCCTCTCGCACGGCCAGCGTGTCGAGCCGCGCGTCGGGCGGCAGGACAACCCGAGGAATCTTCTTGTCCGACATCAGGCGGGTTCCGCCGCGCTTTGCAGCGCGAGGCGCGAGCGGTCGTCGTTGGTCGCGTCTTCCTCGTCGCCTTGCGCGTTGCGTTGCGCCGCCATCGCCGCGAACTCGTCAGCGCTGACGTCGCCGGTGATGTAGTGGCCGTCGAAGCACGAGGCCTCGAAGCCGTCGAGCTTGG
>JBDTNU010000545.1:0-2914 GCA_039933535.1 Caldimonas sp.
GCGACGAGAGCGCTGCGGCCAACCTGGAGACAAGACCGTGGAAGAACCACTCGTCCTGGTGACGAATGAAGCCGGTGTGCGCTCCTTGACGCTGAATCGCCCGAAGGCGCTGAACAGCTTCACCGCGGCGATGCATGCCGAGCTCGCTTCGGCGCTCGATGCCGCGGCGGCAGATTCCGAGGTTCGATGCCTCGTCCTGACCGGAAGCGGCCGCGGCTTCTGCGCCGGACAGGATCTCGCCGATCCGTCGGTCGCACCCAATCCCGAGCCGGGCGGCATGCCGACCGACGTCGGCGCCACGGTCGAGCGCTTTTACAAGCCGCTCGCCCTGCGCATTCGCTCGATGCCGGTGCCCGTGATCGCCGCCGTCAACGGCGTGGCCGCAGGTGCAGGCGCCAACCTTGCGCTCTGCTGCGACTTCGTGATCGCCAAGCGGTCGGCAAGCTTCATCCAGGCCTTTGCGAAGATCGGCCTGGTGCCCGACTGCGGTGGCACCTGGCTGTTGCCGCGGCTGGTCGGCCGGGCACGCGCGATCGGTCTGGCGATGCTCGGCGACAAGCTGCCGGCCGAAGACGCGGAACGCCTGGGACTGATCTGGAAGTGCGTCGACGATGTCGTCTTCGATTCCGAGGTTCGCGCCGTCGCGCAGCGGATCGTTTCGATGCCAACGCGTGCCTTGGTCGCCGCGCGCGCCGCCATCGATGCGGCGCAGCAGCTCGACTTCGCGGCTGCCCTCAGTCACGAGGCCACGCTGCAGAGCGCGCTTGGCGCCTCGCACGACTATCTCGAAGGCGTTGCCGCGTTCATCGCGAAGCGGGCGCCGGTGTTCTCCGATCGCTGAGCAGCGCATGCAGTCTGCACCTTCGTTCGATCCTTGCGCTGTCGCCGCGCACATGTTTGCCGCCGACACCGCCTCGCGCGGGCTCGGCATGGCCATCGTCGATGCCGGCGAAGGCACGGCGACGCTGACCATGACGGTTCGAGACGACATGCTGAACGGCCATGAGATCTGCCACGGCGGCTTCATCACCACGCTCGCCGACTCGGCCTTCGCGTTCGCCTGCAACTCGCGCAACGTCGTCACCGTCGCGGCCGGGCTGACGGTCGATTTTCTCGCCCCGGCGCATCGCGGCGACGTGCTCACCGCGAACGCGGTCGAGACCTCGCGCGCCGGCCGCACCGGCGTCTACGACATGGTCGTCACCAACCAGCACGGCGTTCGCGTCGCGCTCGTTCGCGGCCGCTCGCACAGCCTCACCGGTCGTGCGGTGATTCCTTCGAAGGGGCCGACATGACCGCGAAGCGACCCGTGCCGGGCGAGCTCGAGCCGATCGAGCGGGCCAGCCAGGACGAGTTGCGCGCACTGCAGCTGCAGCGACTGCAGTGGAGCCTGAAGCACGCTTATGACAAGGTGCCGCACTACCGCCAGGCGTTCGACGCAAAGGGCGTCCACCCGTCCGATCTGAAGTCGCTGGCCGACCTCGCCAGGTTTCCCTTCACGGTCAAGAGCGACCTGCGCGACAGCTATCCGTTCGGCATGTTCGCGGTGCCGAGAGAACAGGTCGCGCGCATCCACGCCTCGTCCGGAACCACCGGCAAGCCGACGGTCGTCGGCTACACGCTGAAGGACATCGACACCTGGGCCGACCTCGTCGCGCGATCGATTCGCGCCGCCGGCGGCCGGCCCGGCGACATGGTCCACGTCGCCTATGGCTACGGCCTCTTCACCGGCGGTCTCGGCGCGCACTATGGCGCCGAACGTGCCGGCTGCACCGTGATTCCGATGTCGGGCGGGCAGACCGAGAAACAGGTCCAGCTGATCCTCGACCTGAAGCCGAACATCATCATGGTCACGCCTTCGTACATGCAGGTGCTGATCGAGGAGCTCGTGCGCCAGGGAATCGACCCGAGATCGACCGGCCTCGAGATCGGCATCTTCGGCGCCGAGCCCTGGACCGAGGCGATGCGTCAGGAGATCGAGGCCAATGCCGGCATCGACGCGGTCGACATCTACGGCCTGTCGGAAGTGATGGGCCCCGGCGTGGCCAGCGAATGCATCGAGACCAAGGACGGTCCGGTGATCTGGGAAGACCACTTCTATCCCGAGATCATCGATCCCGAGACCGGCGAGGTGCTGCCCGATGGCGAAGAGGGCGAGCTGGTCTTCACGACGCTGACCAAGGAAGCCTTGCCCGTCGTCCGCTATCGCACGCGCGACCTCACGCGTCTCCTGCCGCCGACCGCGCGCGCCATGCGCCGCATGGGCAAGATCGTCGGCCGCAGCGACGACATGCTGATCATCCGCGGCGTCAATCTGTTCCCGACCCAGATCGAGGAGCTGGTCCTCAAGCACGGGCAGCTCTCGGGGCAATACCAGTTGGTGGTGACGCGCGAAGGCAACCTCGACGACGTCGAGGTGCGCTGCGAGTTGCTCCCGGCACACGCCGAGGCCGACCGCGCGGCCGTTTCGGCGGCGCTGCGCCAGCGCATCAAGACCTTGATCGGCATCACGACGGCAGTGACCGTCGGCCTGCCGGACACGCTCGAGCGCACGCTCGTCGGCAAGGCGCGACGCGTCATCGATCAACGCAGGAAATAGGAGCAGCCATGTACACGCAGGCGATGGACACGATGGGCAAGGAGCGTGAAGACGCGCCCAAGCCCGTGCGCTCCGCTGAAGAAGCGGCGCATCAGGAACGATTCGACACGCGCATCGACGCCGGCGAGTTCATCGAGGCCAAGGACTGGATGCCCGACAACTACCGGCGCACGCTGGTGCGCCAGATCAGCCAGCATGCGCACTCCGAGATCGTCGGCATGCTGCCCGAGGGCAACTGGATCAGCCGTGCGCCGACGCTCAAGCGCAAGGCGATCCTGCTCGCCAAGGTGCAGGACGAAGCCGGCCACGGCCTCT
>JBDTNU010000546.1:0-2901 GCA_039933535.1 Caldimonas sp.
ACTGCTCGTGGCCGGGGGTGTCGGCGAGGATCCACTTGCGCCGCGCGGTGGCGAAGTAGCGGTAGGCCACGTCGATCGTGATGCCCTGCTCGCGCTCCGCCTCGAGGCCGTCGGTGAGCAGCGAGAGATCGATCGCGGCAGGGCCGAGCGTCGGGTCCGCGCCGGACCGCCGCTCTGCCGCGCGCGCGAGTGCCGCAAGCTGGTCCTTGAGGATGCCGCGGCTGTCGTAGAGCAGCCGGCCGATCAAGGTGCTCTTGCCGTCGTCGACGCTGCCCGCGGTGATGAAGCGAAGGACGCCGCGGTCGGCGAGAGCTTCGTCGGGAAGTCGGGCTGTCATCAGAAATACCCCTCGCGCTTGCGCCGTTCCATCGACGCTTCCGAGGTCTGGTCGTCCATGCGCGTGGCGCCGCGCTCCGTCACGTCGGCGCCTGCGGTCTCGACGATGATGTCGGCCAGCGTGGTCGCCGTGCTCTCGACCGGACAGGTGCAGGTGATGTCGCCCACGGTGCGAAAGCGGACCGACACCGTCTCGACTCTCTCGCCCGCTTTCGGCGGCGTCAACGGCGTCACCGGCACGAGCAGGCCACTGCGCCGGACGACCTCTCGCTGGTGCGAGAAGTAGAGGCTCGGCAAGGCCAGCCGTTCGCGTTCGATGTACTGCCAGACATCGAGCTCGGTCCAGTTCGAGATCGGGAACACGCGCAGGTGCTCGCCCGGATGCAGGCGGGCGTTGTAGAGGTCCCAGCACTCGGGCCGCTGCTGCTTCGGATTCCACTGGCCGAAGCTGTCGCGGAACGAGAACACGCGCTCCTTGGCGCGCGCCTTTTCCTCGTCGCGCCGCGCCCCGCCGATCAGGGCGTCGAACTCGAGCTCGGCGATGGCTTCGAGCAGCGTCACCGACTGCGCGGCGTTGCGCGAATCGAGCTCGTCGCGCAGCCGTACCGTGCCGCGCCGGATCGAGTCGTCGACCGAGCGCACGAGCAGTCGCTCGCCCAACTCGGCGGCACGCGCATCGCGAAAAGAGAGCACTTCTGAAAAGTTGTGGCCGGTGTCGATGTGCAGCAGAGGGAAGCCGAAGCGCTGCGGGCGAAAGGCCTTCTCGGCCAGGCGCAGCAGCACGCAGCTGTCCTTGCCGCCGGAAAACAGAAGCCCCGGCCTGGCGCATTGCGCCGCGACTTCGCGCAGGATGTAGATCGCTTCCGACTCGAGCCAGTCGAGATGGTCGAGCCGGGGACGACTGGCCAGTTCTTGCAGGGGAGCCAATACGGCGGCCATCAGGCTGCTCCTGTCGATGAAACGTGCTGGGGTGCGGGCAGCACGCTCGCGTGCTCGACGACGATGGCCGGCAGATGCAGTCCGCATTCCTTGGCCGTGCCGCGCTCCCACCACCAGCGGCCGGCGCGCGCGTCTTCGCCCGGACGGGTCGCACGCGTGCAGGGCTCGCAGCCGATCGAGGGATAGCCGCGCGCATGCAAGGCATTGACCGGCACATCGTGGCGCTCGATGTAGTGCCAGAGCACCTCGTCGGACCACTCTGCGAGCGGGTTGTATTTGGCGATGCCGCGATCGAGATCGGTCTCTTGCAGCGGCAGCGCGGCGCGCTCCGGACCCTGGGCGCGACGCTGCCCCGTCAGCCAGGCGTCGCGCCCGGCCAGTGCCCGCGCCAGCGGCTCGACCTTGCGGATGCCGCAGCACAGATGCCGCTCGGCGACGCCGTCGTAGAAGCCGTTCAGGCCATGGTCGCGCTCGAACGCGTCGACGCCTTCCTCGAGCGGACGAAACACCTCGATCGTGCGGCCATAGCGGGCGCGCGCCGTCTCGAGCAACTGCAGAGTCTCGTCGTGCAGCCGCCCGGTGTCGATGACGAAGACGCCGATCGGCACGTCGGCGCGCGCAATCGCATCGAGCAGCACCATGTCTTCGGCACCCAGGCTCGAAGCAAGCACGGACCGAAGGTGGCTGGCGCCGATGCGTCGCAGCCGGGCCATGAGCTCGATCTCGATCGGCTCGGATGCTTGGAGGTCGATTCCCATGAAGGGCGCGACTCTATGCAAGCGGCCCGGCGCGAGCAACGACTTGCTTTTCATGCCGATAGACGAACCGGTAGGAAGCGCATATCGATCAACGCCGCCTTCGCCAGGCACTGCGCAAAGTAGCGTTCGTTCCCCTTGTGAGGGATACTGTTGTTATATACAGTAGCCGCTCGCAGGAGACCCACATGCGCCACGCCTCACCCCGCTACACCTACACCCCGAGCCCGAATCACCTGCCCCGCTGGATGCGGCGCGTGTGGTCCTGGTTCTGAATGCTGCGTGAGCGCAGCACCGCCTCGTCGGCCGCGCCACGCTCGCGCGTCGCGCTCACCTTCGGCTCCGCGGCGGGCGAGAGCGGCTTTGGCCGGCTCGACCTCAACGAGATCCTGAGCCTCCACCCCGAGGCGGCGTTTCTCGTGCGCATCGCGGGCTCGGCCATGCGCGAGGCCGGCATCGACGACGGCGATCTCGCCCTGGTGGACCGCGCCCTTGAGGCCGGCCACGGGCAAGTGGTGATCGCCGTGCGGCACGACGAGTTTCTCTGCCGGCGCCTCTGCAAGAGCGGCGAAGCGCTCGGCCTGCAGGCCACCGACCCTTCGGTGGCCGACGTGTGGGCCGGCGACGCCGACGACGCCTTCGACATCTGGGGCGTCGTCACGCACGTGGTGAAGCAGGTCTCGATGTAGGTCCGGCCCCGTGTTCGCGCTGGTCGACGTGAACAACATGTACGTCAGCTGCGAGCGCGTGTTTCGCCCGGCGCTGATCGGCAAGCCCGTGGTCGTGCTCTCCAACAACGACGGCGCCTGCATCGCCCGCAGCGACGAGGCCAAGGCCCTGGGCGTGAAGATGGCCCAGCCGTGGTTCGAGG